>NZ_JBFADP010000038.1:0-90789 GCF_040641415.1 Streptomyces sp. NPDC020875
CGGACACGACGTCGCCGGCATGGAGGCAGCCGCGGAAGTACTGGAGATCCTCGGCTTCGTCCCGGGGTCCGCGGCCATCGACCGGACCGCGGAGATCATCGGCGGCCACCACGGCTGCTTCCACCGCTATGAGGCTTGGGGTGACTCGCCCTTTCTGGGCGGGGCCGCGTGGTCGGAGCAACGCGCCGCTCACGCGTCCGCGGTGTACGGAGTGCTGGGCGCGCCGCTTCCGCCGCCCACTTTCGACGCCCCGGCTGCCGTGCTGGTGACTGGTGTGGTCATTCTGGCGGACTGGCTGGTCAGCCAGGCGGACTATCTGCGGGGACGCCAGAAGTGTCTCGACCCGTCGGTGGAAAACCATTTCGCACGGTCCGTCGCGGACGCGCCCGGTCTGCTGCAGGAGGCGGGGCTGGCGCCCGTCCGGCTGGAACGCCTGGGCTTCGGGGAGACGTACGGGATCGACGGCAGCCCCAACCCTCTGCAGCAATCGATCATGGAGGAACTGCCGGCCGCCGTCGCCGGTGGCGGCAACCGCGGCGGAGTTCTGCTGATCACGGCTGCTCCGGGGGACGGGAAGAGCGAGGCGGCCTTGGAGGCCGAGAAGGTGCTGGCGGAGGCATTCGGTACGCAGGGACTGGTCTTCCTGCTGCCGACGACGGCCACCAGCGATCAGATGTACGGACGGGTGTCGAAGGCCCTGCTGCGGCAGTCGGGCCAGGGCGCTGGCCTGACCCTTGTACATAGCATGGCCTGGCTCAACAGTGCCTATTGCGACGACGAGTTGGACGGCGGCGGGGAGGTGGTGACCTGTGACGGTGATGAGCGTACGGCGACCGGATCCCGCGCGGAGGCGGATATGCGTCCGCGCCGGTGGCTGCGCGGCACCAAGCGTCCTTTGCTGGCGCAGTTCTCCGTGGGAACGGTCGACCAGGCGCTGATGGCCGTACTGCCGGTACGGCACAACGCCCTGCGGCTGCTCGCGCTGTCCGGGAAGACGGTGGTCATCGACGAGGCACACGCGTACGAGCCGTATATGCAGGAGCTGCTGGGCCGGCTGCTGAACTGGCTCGGCGCGTACGGCGTGCCCGTCGTGTTGCTGTCGGCGACACTCCCGGTCTCCGTGAGTGACCGGCTGATCAGGGAGTACCTGCACGGTTCGGGAGCGGACCGCCGTGACCCGGAGGGTTCGATCCAGTCGCTGCGGTACCCGGGCTGGCTCTACGTGGACGGCGCCACGGGCCGGCGTACGGGGATGTCCGGTCGGCGGAGCCGGGCGCAGGCCCTTGAGCGGCAGACGGATTTGCGGGTGCACGTCGAGCCGGTGAACGAGGGCAGTCGGCTGCCGGCCGTCGAACGCCTGGCGGAGCCGGTGGCCGGGGGCGAAGGCGGCGTGGCCCTCATCGTGTGCAATACCGTCGGCGACGCCCAGGAGACCTATCACCGTCTCCGGGAGCGGTTCGACGATCGTTCCCATGAGGACGGCGGGATGGTTCACCTGCTCCACGCCCGGCTTCCCGGAGACGTCCGCGAGGAGCGGACCCTCAGGATCACCGGCGGGCTCGGGCGCGGCGGCCCCAGGCCCGAACGCCGGATCGTGGTGGCCACTCAGGTCGTGGAACAGTCCCTCGACCTGGACGCTGATGTCGTGGTGAGCGATCTCGCCCCGCTCGCTCTGCTCCTGCAGAGGGCCGGCCGCTGCTGGCGGCACGAGAACTGGTGGCGTCGCCAGGGGTATCCGGCGGGCCGGGGCCGCCCGGGGTGGGCGCGGGCCCCGCGCCTGGTCGTGCTCGATCCCGTCGCGGGAGCCGGCGGGGTTCCCCGGCGATGGGGCGAGGTGTACAGCGAGTACCTGCTCCGTCTCACCTCTGACCAACTTCGGTCTCTGCACGGCGGGCTGGTGTCCATCCCGGCCCAGGTGCAGGAACTGGTCGAGGCGGTGCACGGGACTGGTGTGGAGTCCTTCGACTGGGACACCCCCGGCAGCCAGTACCAGCAAGCCTGGGCCGCGCACGCCGGGACGGAGACGGCCGAACGGGGACAGGCCGCCCTGGTCGCCGTACGCCGGGCCCGGGATGTCCGCGGACTGCACGATCTCCACGAACTGCCCGGCCGCGAGGACGAGTGGGAGGCCGCCACCCGCCTGGGCGCGAAGTCGCTGCGCCTGCTGTGCGCCTACGTCCAGCCGGACGGGCGGGCCACGCTCGACCCGGCAGGCCAGCACCCGCTGCCCGATCCACAGGGCGAGGCGAGGATCCCGGCCAGCGCGGTCCGGGCGGTCATGCGACGCACCATCCCGGTAGCGGCACAATGGTTCAAGGGGGCGGAAGCGGAAGGGCTTGTCGGCCCCCCGGCCTCCTGGGAGGGGCACCCGATGCTGGGGGACGTCCGCGTCCTGTACCAGCCGGTGCTCAACGGTACGGCACAGGCCGTCACCGTCGGCGGCGTGACGCTGCGCCTCGACGCGGACCTCGGCCTCGTCCGTACCTGAAGCCCCGCCTCAGCATCACGGAGCGCCCCCACGAAGGTGGGGAGGTGGCTGCGGTGCGGAGATACCCGTACCCCTCCACTGGAACACCCCCACGCGGGCAGGGAAGGCCAGCGGGCCCGGCCGAGGCGGCGGCCGGGCGGCGGACGTCAGTATCCCAGACGGCGGACCGCGTCCGTCGCGGCGACCAGCAGCAGCCCGCACGTACCGACCACGACGGGATCGGGCCTGAGGACGAGCACGACGACGATCACCGTGATCACGACCAGGGCCGCGAGCGGCCGGGGTCCGTGGCCGGGCGAGACGGTCTGAGACATGAGAACTCCTGTGCACGAGCGTTGGGTTGGCCGCCTGGTGACGGCGTCGGGGCCCGGAGCCTAGAGGCGCTCGAGAGGGCCGCGCAACGTGCCGACCCTCCCCGCACCCCTACCCTTCCACCTTCTGAATCAGCGGTAGCCGTTGGCGGCTGCCGTTGTGTGACCGTTTCCCGGTCTGTTGTCAGTGGCGGCTGCTTCAATGTCGGTCACGGCTTTCCGCAATGGTTTGGCGGGAGTTGTCGCATGCCCGGATGTGCGGTCGGGGCTGCGCCGGGACGAGGAGAGAGCGATGGCCGATGCTCGGGTACGACCTGCGGGACGAACGATGGATTCCCGTACGGATGCTGTCCGGTGAGCGGGAACGGTTAGGGTTCCGGGAACTGTTCAGGCAGGCCCACAGGGTCGCGGACCTGGAGCTCCCGGTGCCCCCCGCAGCGTCGGGCCTGCTGCGCATCCTGGCGGTGATGACCGCATCGATCGGCGGCCATGGTGATGAGCGACTCGATGATGCCGGCGCCGCCCGGGACGCCGCGACCTGGTACCCGCTGCGCCAGCGCATTCTGGATCACGGACTGTTCGAGCCGGAGGCGGTCGACGCCTACTTCGACGATCCGAGACGCTCGGGGCGGTTCGATCTCTTCGATGAAGACCGTCCGTTCCTTCAGGATCCCCGGCTGATCCGGGAGTGCGTGGACCCCAAAGGGGCGCCAAACCCGTCCGGGGTGAACAAGCTGGTCTTCGGCCGGCCGACCGGAGTCAACGGCGCAATCCTGTTCGGGCATTTCACCGACACGGAGCCGATCCCGGTACCCGCCGCGGAGGCGGCCTGGCATCTGATCGCCCAGCTGTACTTCGGCCCGTCGGGCCAGTGCACGCCCCGCAGAATCACCTCCCACCGGGCCGGCAGCGGGGACGCGGCCCCGCTGCGGAAGTCGATCTCGTACTTCCCCTGGGGACCCGACCTTTTCACGAGTCTCGTCCTTGCCGTACCGGGCCCGCAGGGCGGCCCCGGCCAGGATGACGGGGACTGCGCCGCGTGGGAGGGGGAGCTTGTTCACCCGCTCGCGCCGCTGCCGCCGGCCACCTGGCCCGGCCGTCTGCTCACGGGCTGCTTCCGGCACGCGGTGCTGCTGGTGCCGTCCGCCGACCGGCAGACGGTCTCGGACGCCTACATCACGTGGGCGACACACGAGAAGCCGGTCCCCGCCCAGGATCCCTTCCAGATCCTCGACCGGCGCAAGGACGGAGAATTCCAGGCCCGGGAGGCCGACGGGGCGCGAGCACTGTGGCGGGACCTGGACTCTCTCCTGCTGAAGGACAGCCGGAGAGACGTGCGGCGCCCGCCCGCACTGGAATACCTGCCCCGCGGCCTGAGGCCGCGGCTCAGAGTCCGCGCCTACGGCTTCGACCAGGACGGCCAGCAGAAGGACAGCGTCTGGTTCCAGGCGACGACACCGCCCGTACTTCAGTGGCAGGAGGAAAACCACCGCACTATGGCGCATCACATCCGGCGCTGCCATGCCGCGGCCGAGGAGACCGCGGACAGACTGGAGTTCGCCGCGCTGGTGGCATGGCGTATCGCCGCCGACGCAACTACCGACCCCTCGCCCAAGGCCAAAGTCAAGATCGACCGGCGCAAGCCCGGTCCCTGGGCCGCGGGAGCTCTCTCGCGCTACTGGCCGGCCGCCGAGAGGGAGTTCTGGAAACTGGCCGGTCCGCAGCACACCGGTACACCGATCGAGAAGCCCTTCGTACACGCGGCCCTGAACTGCCTCGACGAAGCGATCGGCCCCGCAAACCGTGCCGACATCCGCGTCGCCCGCGCCCGCAGCCGGGCCCGCGCCATGCTCCTCGGCCTCCTGCCAAGCCCCCCAGCAGGCTGAGAAAAGCCGGGACATCCAGCCGCACACCAACATCCGCTCGGGGCACACCGGCAGGTGCGCCCCGGACCATCCGTTTTCCGAGGAAATCCATGAGCAGTTCCGGACAGGCGCTACCAGTTCCAAAGAAGCGGGAAGAACGCACTGCCGAGCGATTCGTCACCTACATCGTCGAGCTGTGCGAAACCCCCCGGACGCGGGCGGAACTGCGGCGAGGGCTCGGCCAGCCGGTCGAGCGCTGCAACTTCCTGCACCGCTACCTGGTCCCGTGGACACATGACCGCGCGGAGCCGACGAAGAACATGCACCCCGCGACCAAACGGGCCCACTACGCCATCGCAGCACTGATCGCCGCCCGCCCTCGCGTGGCACGCTCCGCCCTGCCCCACGCCGGCGATTCCGAGGAGTCCGCAGGCCGGACGAAAACGGACCTGGGGGTCTCACTCGGGCAGGCCGTATCCGCGAAGGTCATCAAAGCGGCAACAGCCGAGGGGACCCTGCACCTGATGTCCCGGCAGAGCGCTGACTCCGTGCACGCGACCCTGCCCTCCCTGACGCGTCAACTGCTCAGCGGCGGCATCGCGGTGGACTTCGCCGTCCTTCTGGACGACCTCGCCTGGTGGGACCACCGACGCGACCGGATCGCCGCCCGCTGGCTGGAGAGCTACTTCCGCACCGCCGAACCCGAACCCGACGACGACCCCGAGACCCCGAGCACGACCGAGGAGAACGCGCGATGACCCTCTACCTGGACCTGAGCGTCCTGCAGTCCGTTCCGGCGGCCAACCTGAACCGTGACGACCTCGGCTCCCCCAAGCAGGTCCGGTACGGCAGCACCCCGCGCATCCGAGTATCCAGCCAGTCCTGGAAGAGGGCCATCCGGCACGGCGTCGAGGAAGACCTCGGCGAGAAGGCCGCCCGCTCACGCCTGGTACCCGCCCAGGTCAGCAAAGCCCTGGCGGGCGATGCCCACAACTGGCCCGCCGAGCTCGCCGAGTTCGCCGGACTCCAGGTCGCCGCGAGCGCGGGGAAGAAGGGCATCAGCACCGAGAAGGAAGGACACACCTCCGTCCTGCTGTTCGTTCCCGAGGCCGCCATCACCGAGCTGGCCGCCGTCTGCGCCGAACACCGCGAAGCCCTCGAACAGAACCTGGGAAAGAAGAACCCCGGCAAGGCGCTCCCCCCGGAGCGGATCGAGGAAATCCTCAAGCGCCGTACGGCCTCCATCAGCCTCCTCGGCCGGATGCTCGCCGAGCTCCCCGGCGCCAACGTCGACGGCGCCGCCCAGGTCGCCCACGCCTTCACCACCCATGCCGCCGAACCCCAGCGCGACTACTTCACCGCCGTCGACGACTGGCTCGGCCAGGCCGACACCGGCAGCGCCCACCTCGACACCGCCGAGTTCAGCGCCGGAGTCTTCTACCGGTATGCCACGGTCAACGTCGCCGACCTGGTGAACAACCTGGACGGCGACACCTCCGCCGCCCGCACGGTCCTCGCCTCCTTCGCCGAGCACTTCCTGTACTCGCTGCCCCAGGCCAAGCGCACCAGCTCCGCTCCCCACACCCTGCCCGACCTCGCCTATCTGGCCGTCCGCGAACGCCGGCCCATCTCACTGGCCGCAGCCTTCGAGACCCCCGTCACCGCCCGCAACGGCGGCTACTCCCGTCCTTCCCGCACCGCCCTGGCCCAGTACGCCGACAACATCAACCGGCTCACCGGCAACCAGGGGCGGCGCTTCCACGGGCACACCGTCATCGACCCCGATGAACAGCTCGCCGGCCTGGGCGACAGCCACACCTCCTATGACACCCTCGTCAAAGGCGCCGTCAACGCCGCCCTCCCCACACCGTCGGGTGAAACGGCGTGAGCGGACTGCTGCTCCGGCTCGCCGGACCCCTCCAGTCCTGGGGCGAACGCTCCGCCTTCACGACCGTACGGGACACCGCTTCCTTCCCCACCCGCTCCGGCCTCATCGGCATGCTCGCCGCCGCCGAAGGCATCGGCCGCGACCACGGCGGACTCGACCGCTACGACGACCTGCGGTTCATCATCCGCGCCGACCGCCCCGGACAACGCCTCATCGACTACCACACCGTCGGCGGCGGCCAGCCCAAAGCCCGCACCGCCGCGACGAGCGGCGGCAGCAACAAAGGCGCCGCCGTCATCACCCGCCGCCACTACCTGAGCGACGCCGTCTTCGTCGTCGGCATCACAACTCCCGACGACGAGACCACCACCCGCCTCGCCCAAGCCCTCGAACACCCCCACTGGGCCCCCTACCTGGGACGCCGATCCTGTGTGCCCGACGAACCACTCATCCTGCGCCGCCACATCGCAGACCCCGAAAACGAACTCCTCACCCGCGTCCCCCTCGCCCTCCCACCACCACCCCGCAACGGCGAAGACACCATCGACGTGGACTTCCTGTACGAACAGCTCCCCGACGACACCACCGGGAAGACGGACGTCATCGACATCGCCGACATCCCCCTCAGCTTCGCCCAGCACCGACGCGCCCACGCCGTACGCCGCCTCCACCGGGTCACCCGACAACTGCCCCGCAGGCTGACAGGACCCCAGAGCGAACTGCAAAGCCGCCTGCTCGACTACGTCCGGACCGAGGAATCCGCATGAACGACGACCACCCCGTACTCGCGCGCATCAGCCTCAACCCACACAGCCGCGAAGTCCAGCGCGATCTTCGCGACGCCACCCAGATGCACCGCACCGTCATGCGCATGGTCCCCGACGGCCTCGGCGACTCACCCCGCCACCAGGCCGGCCTCCTGTACCGGGTCGACGAAACCGACACCACCAGCACCCTCCTGGTCCAGGCCCACCGCCTGGACCCCGCCGCCCTGCCCCCCGGATACGGCCACACACAGATCAAAAGCCTCACGCCCATGTTCACCGCGCTCCGAACCGGACTCCCGGTCCGCTACCGCATCGTCGTCAACCCCTCCAAACGCGAACGCCCCCCCCACGCCGACCTGAACACCCGGGGCCGGATCGTCGCCCTGTCCGGCCCCGACGCCGACCAGTGGTGGCACCGCCGGGCAGCCACCGCCGGCCTCGACGTCCACATCCTCACCCCCACCAACGTCCATCCCGTACGACCCCGCACAACCCAAGCCGCCCCCATGCGACACCACCTCCTGCGATACGACGGCACCGCCGCCGTCACCGACCCCGCAGCCCTCGCCGAAGCCCTGCGAAACGGCATCGGCCGCGCCAAACCCTACGGAGCCGGCCTCCTCAGCCTCGCCCCGGCCACCACCTCATGAGCGCACCCCGCCGCAGCGGCGACGCTCGCAGACGACTCGCCTCCCCGACCCTCGCCATGCTCCCGCGCGTCGCGGACTCCCTCTCCTTCCTCTACCTCGATATGGTCCGAGTCCTCCAGGACGACACCGGAGTATGCGCCCAGATCCAGGTCAGCCCCGACCGCACCGACACCGTCTACATCCCCACCGCCGCACTCTCCTGCCTCCTGCTCGGCCCCGGCGTATCCATCACCACCCCGGCACTCACCACCCTCGCCCGCCACGGAACCAGCGTGGTCTGCGTAGGAGCAGGCGGCGTACGAACCTACGCCGGAGTCCTCCCCGACTCCCTCACCACCCACTGGCTCGAACAACAGGTCACCACCTGGACCGACCAGACCCGGCGCCTCGACGCCGCGGTCCGCATGTACCGGATGCGCTTCCCAGGCGCCGAACTCCCCGACACCGTCACCCTCGACCAACTGCGCGGCATGGAAGGCCAGCGCATGAAAGCCCTCTACAAAATCCTCGCCCAGCAGCACGGAATCGGCCGCTTCCGCCGCAACTATCACCCCGACCAATGGCACGCACAGGACCCGGTCAACCTCGCCCTGTCCTCCGCCAACACCTGCTTGTACGGCATCATCCACGCCGCTCTGCTCGCCCTCGGCCTCTCGCCAGCACTCGGCTTCGTCCACACCGGAAAACAACACGCCTTCGTCTACGACATCGCCGACCTCTACAAAGCCGAAACCACCCTCCCCCTCGCCTTCGCACTCCACCAATCCGACAACCCCGAACAAGAAGCACGCCGCCGATTCCGCGAAAACCTCCGCCTGCTGAAGCTCCTCCCGCGCATCGTCCGCGACGTCCAGTCCCTCCTCACCCCCGACAGACCGACCGCAACCAGCGCACCCACACCAACCACCGAACGAACGGACACCGAACTGGTGCACCTGTGGGATCCCAAAAGAGGAACCCTCCCCGCAGGCGTCAACTACGCCGCAAGGGACGAGTAATGCCATCCATGCTGGTACTCGCCACCACCGCAGTCCCCGACCACCTACGCGGCGCGCTCAGCCGCTGGACCACGGAAGTCGTCCCCGGGATCTTCGTCGGCACCGTCTCCGCCCGCGTACGCGACGAACTCTGGGACGCGGTCACCGGCACCGTCGGCGACGGAGCAGCAGTCCTCGTCCACCCCGCCCCGACCGAACAGGGCTATACCATCCGTACCGCAGGCACCCGCCGGAGAGTGCCCATGGACTTCGACGGCCTCACCCTCATGAGAATGACAGCCGCACCGAACACGAACGAATTCACAGGCCCCGGCTAAGCCCCGCACGCAGACGCAATTCCCCGACGGAGCCAGCGGGCCCGGCCAAGCCCCACACGCCTTCAGGCTGCGGAATACAGGCCCACTGCAAAGAGAGGCGAAATATTCCGGAGTCTCCCCTCGTTGTGCCCCGCTGGAGAGTCTTGCAAGGAGGGGACGGCGAACTGAGGCTATTCAACACGAACCACGGCGTAACGGAGACGATGCTGGGCGTCAGCCTTCTGGCGAGCGAGTACAGCACCGGGCCGGTCCACCGTGGGCGGATCGACTCGCTGGGCTTGGATGAGAATAGGTCGCCGGTGATCGTCGAGTTTGCCGACCGCAGGTAGTCCTGCCCCGTGATGCCCGTCTGCGACTGTGACCGGCACGTCCCTGGCTTGTTTGCCGACCGTGTCCGGGACGTCTGTCATGTTCTGGAGCCGGTACGGAGGGCGAGTGGCACGGCGTGTGGTGGTCGGGGACCCGTGGGTCCAGCAGATCGAGCGGAAGGACGGGGGTCGGTCGTGGACAGTGCGTCCGCCAGCTCGCCACCGACAACCGCACCCTCGACGAACGCCTCAAGGCCGCCCGTTCTGGTCCAGGCCCTGCGGCAGGCCCTCGAAGCCGCCCAGAGCGAGAACCTCGAACTGCGACGCCGCCTCGGCCCACGGCACACCGTCCAGCCCGAGGGCGGTTCCACGAAGTGACACCGTCAGCAGTTGGCCATTCTGTCCGGAGAGCCAGCTCAGAACCGGGCGAAGTCGTTGCCCTCGCAACTCGGGCACAGCCCGAGATCGCTATCGCGGTCGACGAGGGTTCCACAACTGTTCTCACAAGGAACCAGAGTTGAGAAGAGGTAGGCGCAGTTGAAGCAGAAGTCTCCCGGTGTGTCAGGGGAGCCCGCGACAGTAGCGCCACAGACGACGGTTTCGAGATCGCATTCAGGGCAACTGATTACCGGTCGGCCACCGTCGTCTGTGTGGTGCTGATACCACGACAGGCCCACGACGAGTTCGGCATACTCCTCGGCGGCCTGCTCGGGCTTCCAGCACTGTCCGCAGAGCAGGCACTCCACGGAGTGGTCACCTGAGGCGATCATGGCGGTATATCCGCACGCGGGGCACTCGACTGTCCGGTCGACGGCCGCCTGCAGGTCGGGTTCGATGCGCTGCAACCGCGCGTCGACTAGTGCTTGTATCGCTATCAGCTCTTCGCGCACCGAAGCCATTTCTTCATCGACATGGGTGGCCTCATCGCCAGCCAGGCCAGGGCGCAGGTGGTGCGAAACGAAGTCGAGCAGAAAGTCAAGAACCGGCACTGCGCGTGACTCGACGGCGAGTGTGGTACTGGTCAGGCCATAGTGCTGCAGGGCGTTGCGCTGGTCGGCAAGGCGGAGGATGTTGGTCTTTGCGGTATCCGGGATGGAAATGCCGACATCGTCACTGAGCCGCTCAATAGCTTTTTCTACACCACAGCTGTGAAACTCGCCGCGCTCGAACTTGCCTCGGTCTGCCTTGTCGGGACGGGTGAAGACGAGTTTCCAGTCATGGGCCGTCAGGCGCGCCTTGAGGAGGACCTCGGTGGCTGCTTGAAGGTGAAGGACAGCGTATTTGAGATTCCTGGGGCTCGGCGTGCCTTCCAGGTTGTCCATGACACTGCGCAGATAGTCCATTCCGTTGTAAACAGGAGGAAAGTTCACATCTTGGACGCCGCCCACTGGCCCCCCTGTCATATCCGCACCCCTGTCAGAGATGGAAGCTACTGTCCGCAGACGGTCGCCGATGCCGGTTGGCCCAACTGCCGCACGCAGGAAGCGTTGAGCTTACAGGCGCACGATCGGATTTTACCCGCCGCTCTTCCGGCTGCTGCCCCGGGGAATGGTGAACTCCACTGAACTGGAGATCGTCGGCTCCTAACGACATCGGACCTCCGAGACCTGATCCTCTTACAGACGCGACTGCAAGCGTTCTACCTGCATGAATGCCAGTTACTCACCCGTTTGCCCCGGATACGCTGTGGACGACGAAGTACATCGACGCCGCCGTCGCCCAGCTCCGCGCCGAGGGCACGAGATCCGCGACGAGGACATCGCCCGCCTGTCCCCGCTCAAGCACCGCAACCTGAACCTGCTCGGCCGCTACAGCTTCACCGCCAGCGTCCCGGCCACCGGCGCCCTGCGCCCGCTGCGCGACCCGGACGCGCCGGAGCTGGACGAGGACGACGACGGGGGCGAGCCGAACTAGTCGTGGCCGGCCAGCGCGGTGATGAGCTTGCGGGCCCTCGCCTTGGTCAGCGGCTTCGCGGCCGTCGCGCACCGCTGCCGGGGAGCGCGTGGGCCGATGCCGCTGCCCTTGATCACTTTGGCGGACTCGGCGTCGAACCGCTCCTTGCCGACCTTCTCGGCGAACGTGGTCAGGTACTTCACCTGCGTGGCGATCGTTGGCTCCGTCTTGCGGTGAACTACGGCGGCCAAGCGCCCGCAACCAGCGTGCCGAGAGCCGTGCGCTGGTGGGTGGCCGAGCGGCCTGCGCGGGTCGTCGTCGCCATGCCTACCGATCTCAGCGCGGCCGCGTGGGACGAAGCCGTCGCGTTGCTGACGTGGAGGGCGCGGGCCAGGGAAGTCGTGGTGTGAGGTTCGGCGAGGAGGCGCAGGGCGTCCAGCCGTGTGCGGCCCAGGACTGCGGCAAGGGCCTCGACGGAGACGACCGGGCCCCCCGCGGTGGGCGGGAGCCCGGGACCGGCTGGGTACGTCAGGACCGCGGGATGGCCCGGGATGTCCTGGAGAAGTGGGCCCGCCGGGTGGTGGAAGGTGGGCAGCAGAACCAGGCCGCGCCCGTCGAGGCAGACGTCGCGGTCAGGCTCTGTGCCGGGCCATTCCCACACGCCCTCGTGGAGCCGGCTGCCCGGGGCCAGGCCGGTCAAGGTGGCGGCCACGCCATGCTCGGCGACCGCCAGGGCGTAGCGGGTGAATTCCTCACGGTGTAGATCCTGCACGGCGGACCAGACCGGGGCGAGGACCGTCTCGAACGCAGCCTGCTGGGCGCGGTGCAGGGTGCGCCAGGCGGTCTCGTCGCCCGCGCGAAGGCCCCGGATCCAGCGAGGAACGGGCACCGCCCCGTAGACCCGCTCCAGCTCGACTCGGACGAGACCGGGGCTGGTGGCTCGGATCTGTTCGAAGCCGTCGGCCATGGTGCCACCGATGACGTCGAGGAAGGAGGGTGGGCGGCCCGCGGGAACCAGATCGGCGAGCGGGCTGCTGGCGGCTGGGAGGGAGCGCAGGATGCGGCCGCGCCACGGCGCGAACAGCGGCCCGCCACGCTGGGTCACGGCTGTCGTCAGGGCTGCATGCAGTTCCTGGAGCGGCGCCGGGCGGGGTGCGAACCGGATACGGGCGAAGTCCTCCGCGGTGAAGTGGACTCGCAGCACTCGCACAGCTCCTCGTCCTGGGCCAGCCTTTCGGCCAGGGCCTGAACCTTCGCGTCGTGACGGCCCCACGCCAAGGATGTTCGTATGACTTCTCGACGCACTCTTTTGAAGGGCACCCTATTCGGGAGTGCCGCCGCCCTGCTGCCCACGGCTGCATCCGCATCCGGTGGCGGCCCGGTCCTCCGGCTGCCCGCGCCCGCCGGCCCCTACTCCGTCGGCATGCGGACGGTCCATCTGACGGACCCGTCCCGGACCGATCCGTGGGTGGGCGGTGTGCGGGCGTTGATGTTGACCGTCCTGTACCCGGCCCGATCGGTACACGGGTTCTCCCGGGCCCCTCAGCTCACCCCGGCCGAGGCCAGGGAGTTCGCCGGCCTCGCGCCCCACATCCATCCCGGACTGCCGCAGCCTGGAATGGTGGACTGGGGCGCGGTCCTCACCCACGGGTACGTGGGCGCGCCGCCGCTTCCCGGGCGACGGCCGGTGCTGGTGTACTCACCGGGCGGCGGTGACTCCCGCACGCTCGGCACAAACCTCGCCGAAGACTTGGCGAGCCACGGCCGAGTGGTCGTCCTCGTCGACCACCCCGGTGACGCTTCCCAGGTGGAGCTGCCGACCGGGCTGCGGACGACCGTCTTGTTCGGGCCACCGGACCCGGCAACCTTCCGCACGATGCTGGACACCCGTATCGCGGACCTCCGGCTCGTCCTGGACCGGCTCGGCTACCTTCCGCTCGCCCCGGTCATGGACTCCCGCCGGATCGGGTTGTACGGGCACTCCGCAGGCGGCGCGGCGGCGGTTTACGCGGCCCGTGACGACCGCCGGGTCGGCGCGGTGGCGAACCTGGAGGGCTATCTCGACCTGTACCCGACGCCGGCCGGCCCCGACCAGCCGCTGCTGCTGTTCCGCACCGACGGATTCGACGGCGCCGCCCGGATCGAGTCGTCCTGGGCGGGCCTTCCCGGCCGCCGCGTGCTGCTCCCCGACGCGAACCACTGGGCGTTCACCGACTACGGCTCGCTCGTCCCCCGGCTCCAGACGTCCGGTCTCGTGACAGCGACGGCGCGGACCGCGCTCGTCGGTACCGGCGACCCTGCGGTGACACTCGCTGAGGTACGGCGCCGCGTGGGGACCTTCTTCGCCCGTCATCTGTCGTAACGGGACTACGAGTCGGCGGCGAGCCACCCGCTCCAGCTCACAGGTGCATCGGTCGCCTGTCGGCAAACGATCGTTTGATGACAGGCAGGCAGCGCGTCCAATGAACTCGTGCAATCCGGGGGTTCGGGGCGGCGCGAATCCAATCGGATCCGATGGTGATTGCTGACAGGGTTTGACGACAGATAGGGTCCGATCCTCCATACGGAAGGGGGTCCTCCGGTGGCGAACCTGGTCTACAAGCGGGTCTCGACCGACCAGCAGTCCACCGCCCGGCAGGACCTCGTCCTGGCCGAGGCCGGGATCGAGGACCCGGTTGTCTTCGAGGAGGACCCGGGTACCGTCAGCCGTCTCCACCCGCTCCAGCGTCCGAAGTTCGGCGAGCTGCTGACGTACGCGCAGCCGGGCGACACCGTGCACATCTCCGAGATGTTCCGCCTCGTGCGCGGCAACTAGCACATCCTCGATCTCCTCGACGTCCTTCACCGCGACGTCTCGCCCTGCGCAATCCACGACGGCGCGTTCTCCGCCATGGACCTCACCGCCCGCCACCCGCGCACCGGCGAGCTGCTGTCCACCGTGAAGTTCATGGTGCAGACCCTCGCCGCCGCCGGCGAACTCCAACGCGAGCTGACCTACGACGGGCTGCGCGCCGCCGAGGCCAAGGGCGCGAAGGGCGGGCGCCGCCCCGCCGTCGCGGCCGCGACGGCCGCCGATGTGCGCACCGCGTACCTGGAAGGCCGCTCCATCGCCGCTCTCGCCTGCGACCACCGGGTTAGCCGCGGCGCCATCCGGACCGCCGTCGCCGACCTCCTGCCCGAGCACACCGCCAGCGAGCAGGACGCGCCCGCCCCAGAGCTGCCGGTCGCGCTCGACCAAGGGGTGGCCGTACGCCGCGGCCAGGGCCACACCCTGCGCGTCAGCGCCGTCCCCGGTGTGCACCGCCAGCTCCTCGCCCGCTGCCAGCCGCTCGACGGCAGCCAGGGCATGCCCGCCGTCCCGGCCCAGCGCAAGGCCCGCCGCGAGTACGAGAACCGGGTCAGCGCGCTCGCCCGGGTCAGACCCGTTTCCGGATTCGGACACCCTCGTTCGTAGCAGGACTCGCAGATCAGCTGAGTCCGGGGCGACGATGCCTCCGGAACACCCCCACGCGGTGGGGAGGGACGGAGAGAGGGGCAGGGTCTGCAATCCCTGGCCCGGAACATTCCCACGGGGTGGGGAGGGACCGCAAGCACCTGCTCGCCGGTATGGGCGTCGACGGAACACCCCCCACGCGGTGGGGAGGGACGACGCGGTTTCCGACCATGAGATTCCGGTGTCCGGAACACCCCCACTCGGTGGGGAGGGACAGCAGCGCCACGGAGTCCACCGTCGAAACGTTCGGAACACCCCCACGGACTACACGAAGCGCGTCATCGACACCAACTTCACGTACTGCACGTACTGCACGACCGGTGGGGAGGTGGGCGCCCGGCAGGACATGTGCACCCGCCCTGGCGGCCCCGACACTCGATACCCCGTCTCCGTGGGCCAGCGTGAGTGCGCAGACGCGCTGCCCGAGAGCCTAGAAGAGGATGAGTGTGAAGCCTGGAGCAAGGGCTGCACCACCGGCATGGCCCTCAGCGTGCCCGATGTCGTGACGTACGGGGCCGACCCTGGGAAGTGACCCTCAGGGCAGCCGGGTTTGCTGGCGGCGGCTGACGGACGGCTGCGGCAAGGCTTCTCCAGCAGGCTCCGTTCCCCAGGCGCTCTGGAGCCGGTCGCCCATTTCCTCCTTCAGCTCTTCCAGCCGCGCGTACAGCGCCTGCTCTTGCTTGGACAAGTTCCCGGTCTTCATCTTCGCCAACAGCTCGTCTGAGGCTTCCGACAGGACACGCAGACAGGTCTGGGCGGCATCGTCGAAGCCGAGTTCGTACTCCTGGCGGTAGGCGGCGCGCGCGCTCTCCTTGACCGCGTCTCTTGCTATCAGGCCGAGCTCGCGCCGCATCCGCTTGCCCATCGACATGTTGTCTGCAGACATGCTGTCCCTTCCTCTGCCCTCGAATCCCATACCGAGCCCCTTGAAGGTAATGCCCGGCTGGGCCAGTTCGCGACCACACCCCCTTGCGCCTGGGCGCTGTGCCGCTCCTCCGCCGAAGTCGGTTTTCGGTGCCGACCCCACTGCCGCCCATTGCGGGCCGGTCCGACTCGTCAGGCTTCTCCTGCACGGGCGGTGGCGAGTACAAGAGGGCCTGCGCGGCGGCAAGGCTCTCGACGGCGCAGATCACCGTCCAATCTGTGCCGGTCCACTCCTCGATCGCTCGTGGCACGCCGTGGTCGACGTGGGCCTCGAGGGTGGGGACCCTCGCTCAGCGGTACTGTGCGATGCTTGCCCCTCGAGGCGGTCTGGCGTGCGTCGCGTCGGCGAGCCCACCCCACCCCACGCCTCCAGCGGTTCGTCATCCTGCATCCGGGCATCGTGGCTGAGGAACGGGCTGGCCCGCCACCCTGTCCCTTGTACGTGTGGTGGCACCCTTCCGGGCGCTCGGGGCTGCTGAGCTCGGTGGGCCTTGCGAGTTGGCGGGGTGGGCCGTGCGCAGGCCCGCGTGGTCGGCTCCGCTGACGCGCTTGGACAAGGTGCTCGGCGCCAGCGCATTCAGACCACCTCTGGATGCCCTGGAGCTGCCATGTTTGCTGTCCACGCTCGTAAGGGCCCCGTACGCCGCCGCCAGTCGACCACCGGAGAGTCGCACACCGAAGCCGCTAAGGCCCTGCGCCGCCCGTACAACCGTCCCGTCTGGGACCTGTGGGTGGCTTCCCGCTACGAGGAGAACGACCCGATCCCCGGGCACGATCCGTGGATCTCGGGCCCCTGCCCGGAGGGGTGCCCGGCACGGGAGCGTCCGGACTACATCGCCTACCTGGAGACCCTGCCTCCAGCGGAGCGACTGCCACGTCCGGCGCCTGCGCTCTGCCCTGGCCAGTCGTCGTGCACCGACAACATGTCCCTGCAACTACGTCCAGGTCGCCTTGTGTTCCAGGTGCGAATGGGCGTAAGCCGTATGGCCCGAGGGTGATGCAGAGTCTCCGGGATGTCACCCGCTACCGGGCTGACAGCGGTACGGAAGCGGCCACGATCGGCGGTTGACGCCGTGGCACCCACACGGCCTCGCGGCTGACGCAGAGATCGCGAACAGCAGCCCCTGAGTCCCCGTCTGTTTGTGACGTACCATTCCGCGCCGTGCGGTCTGCAAGCAGCGCCTAGCGCTCCGTTGCCGCCGCCGTGGGAATTGCCCTCGCAGTGTTGGCGCCCACCGGTTTGCCGAATTCGCCCCGGGCGGGGACCACGAAGAGCGTAGGATTCCGGAATTATCGATCAAGTGCCGTGCCGCCCGGGGGCTCCTTCCCGGAGAAGAGGGTGTCGCGGCCTCTGTCGGCGGGGGATTGTGTGTACTTGGCGCATCTGCGGGTCGAGAACTTCCGGGTCTTTGGATCCGCAGCGCAAGGTGAGGGCGAGCGGAATGATGCGCTGAGCCTGTCGTTCACGGCCGGTACGAATGTGCTCGTGGGGGAGAACGACAGCGGGAAGACGGCGATCGTCGACGCGATCCGGCTGTGCCTGCAGTCCGCAGCATCGGATTACTACCGGGTCTCCCAGGACGACTTCCACCTCGGGAAGGACGGGAGGGCGGGGACCTTCACCATCGGGTGTGCCTTCACCGACCTGTCGACCGAGGAGCAGGCGGTCTTCCTGGAACTGCTCACCCACGACCGCGATGGCACTGCCTGGTTGTGGGTCACGTTCAAGGCTCAGCGGATGGAACCGCTGCGCAACCGGGTCTCGGTCACCACCCGGACCGGGCCGGATGGCAATGGCCCCGCCCTGGACGGGGCTGCTCGCGAACTCCTGCGCGCCACCTATCTGCGCCCCCTTCGCGATGCGGAGGCGGAACTGCGCTCGGGCCGCGGGTCACGGCTGTCCCAGATCCTCGCCGGCTATCCGGCGATGAAGGACCAGGATGTCGACGACTTCGACCCGACCGGTGATGAACCCCCGTCGACCCTGCGGGGTATCCTGCGGCGGGCTGAGTGCGATATCCGCGACAACAAGGCTGTCGCGGAGGTGAGTGAGGACATCAACTCGGCCTACCTGCAGCGGTTTGCGATTGGTGACGACGTCCTGCGCGCCAAGATCAGCGTTGCCACGGACGCGACGCTGGTCCGCGCGCTGGAGCGGCTGGAACTGAACCTCTTCACAGCATCCGACGAGTGGACGCGACGCGGACTCGGTTACAACAATGCCCTGTTCATGGCTGCGGAGCTGCTCCTGCTGGGCAAGAACGAACTGGCTCCTCTGCTGCTGATCGAGGAGCCCGAGGCGCATCTCCATCCCCAGCTGCAGACTCGGATCATGGACCTGCTGCGGGACAAGGCGCAGGTGTCGCAGGATGGTGACAGGTCACCTGTGCAGGTCATCCTCACCACCCACAGCCCCAACCTCGCCTCCTCGACACCGGTCGAGTGCCTGACCCTCGTCGCCCGGGGACGCACCTTTCCGCTGCGGCGCGGTATCACGCGGCTGACCGAGGAGGACTACGCATTCCTGACCCGGTTCCTGGACGTCACCAAGGCGAACATGTTCTTCGCCCGGGGGCTGGCGATGGTCGAGGGAGACGCCGAGGCGATCTTCCTGCCTGCGCTCGCCGACGCCCTGGGTATGCCCTTCAACGAACACGGGATCAGCGTGGTCAACGTCGGCCACGTCGGCCTGTTCCGCTACAGCCGGGTCTTCCAGCGCGACGGTGAGCAGATCCCGGTCCGCGTGGCCTGTATCCGCGACCGTGATCTCGTGCCTGCCGGCACTCCCGAGGATATGAGGGGCAAGCTCGCGCGCTGGACGGATATGACGGAGGAGGAGATCTCCGCGTACCTCACGAAGCTCACCACCGGCGACGACGGGCCGGTGAAGACGTTCGTGTCCGATTGGTGGACGCTGGAGTACGATCTCGCGGTCACGTCCTGGACCATGGCCAGGCTGATGTACCGAGCGGTCAAGTTGGCATCCGTTGCCGCGGGGTCATGGCCGGACGCCGACAAGTCGCAGAAGGCCATCGCACGGGCCGACCGGGCTGTCGACGCGTGGATAGGGCAGGGCCTGTCCCTGGAAGAGGCCGCTCTGGAGATCTACCGTCCGCTCAAGCTGGACAACGTCAGCAAGCCGATCACCGCGCAGTTCGCCGCCCAGTTGCTCGCCTCGACGCCGCTGGTTCGCAGCGACGTCCCGCCCTACCTGCTCGATGCCTTCACGTACCTGTGCGGCGAGGTGGCCCTGTGACCCGCACCTACCTGCCCGATGCCTTCGCCACCGACAAGGTGGAGGACATGGTGAAACTCCTGGGGCTGGACCCGCTCGACGCCGAGCAGTGGGACTTCCTCCAGAGCGAGAGTACGCAGGACCTCCAGGCCGCCCCGGGATCGGGCAAGACGACCTTGATCGGACTCAAGCTCGCCCTGATGGCCGACGCGTGGACCTCCCCGACACGCGGGGTGTGCGTGCTGTCGCACACCAACACGGCCAAGAACGAGATCGCCGACCGGGTGGACCTTCTCGCCGCAGGACGCAGCCTGCTGCGCTATCCGCACTTCATCGGCACCATTCAGTCCTTCGTGCACACCTTCCTCGCGCTGCCGGCCGTCCGGAACAGAAAAGTGGAGGTCCGGTCCATCGACGACGCGGCCTTCGAGACCGCAGCCCTCCTGCTCCTGCAGCGTCCCGAATACTCCACCCTGCGCAACTATGTGGAACGCCAGCACCAGGGCACTGGCATCGTCGCCGGGGCGACGTTCACCTACCGGGACGGCGAACTCGCGGTCACTGGAGCGGCCAGAGATCTGCCCTTCGGTGCCCAGTCATCCAGCGGAAAACAGCTGGACCACCTCAAGAAGACTCTGGCCCGCCGGGGCATCTTCCGCTTCCAGGACATGTACGCCATCGCCCAGGAGTATCTCGCCCGCCACCCGGGTATCGCTGCGGCGGTCACCACGCGCTTCCCGTTCGTTCTCCTCGACGAAACGCAGGACACCAGCGCCACCCAGCATGAACTGCTGGACCTCGTGTTCGCTTCCTCATGCACCGTCGTGCAGCGGGTGGGTGACACCAACCAGGGCATCTATAGCGACGCGGCCTCCGCAGGAGGGCCCGCCTCCCTGTTCCCGCTGCCGGGGGCCCCGGAGCTGCCGGTCAGCCAGCGCTTCGGGGCGCAGATCGCGGCCGTGGCCAGCCGCCTGGCCGTCCGGCGGCCCCAGCAGGTCCGCGGAGTCGGCCCCGACGGCCAGGTGGCGGTTCTGCTGTTCGACGAGACCACAGTGTCCGACGTCGTACCGACCTTCGAGCGCATGGCCGCTGTGACCGTCCCCGAGGACGTCCTGGTGCGACGTCCACCGCGTGTACTGGGTGCACGACAGAACCCGAAAACTTCACCCGTCTACCCGCAGTCGATCTCCTGCTACCTGCCCGGATACACCCCGACCAGCACCCCGACGGCTCACCGCACCCTGATCGGCGCGGCCCGCGCGGCAAGCGACCGGTGGAAATCAGGCCCGGACAGCCACGAAGCGGCCACCGAGTTGTGGAACGCCGTGCGCGCGTCCGTCTCGTCACCGACCGGCGACGGGCTCCCACCCCTCGGCCGCCTGGAGAGGTCAATAGCGACGACCGGAGGCAGGGTGCGGATCCTGCTGCGCGAACTCCTCCTCAACGCGGACGAATTCGACGAAGCGAGCTGGGGAGAGGCCACCGAGCAGCTGACCATCCAGCTGAAGCTCCTCAATGGCTACCAACTACGCCAGGCTGTAATGGAATTCACCCCCGCCGCTACGGTAGGCGCGGCTCCCGGGCCCGCCCCCGCGGCCGTCGCCGCAGTACCGGCGGCGAGGGCGGTACCCGGGAGCATCCATGACGCGAAGGGCGAGACCCACGCGGCAACACTGATCCTGGAGTGCCTGGAAAAGACAGGCAAGAAGTTCGACGTCACCGAGGCGCTGCGCATGATCGCCGAAAGGAGCGACCCGCTGCGGGAGCTGAAGAGCGTCCAGGCCGCCGTGCAGCTCGTCTTCGTCGGCGCGACACGCCCAACCCACCTTCTGGTGCTCGCCGCCCACCGCGACCGCAGCAAAAAGTACGCGGACGCGATGACCGGCGCTGGCTGGGACATCCGGGACCTCACCGAGCACTGACGGCACCCGCCCCGCCGTCCCTCCCGGTGCGCGGGTATCGTCTCTGCCGCTTCACGCCGGTTCGGGGCGTCATGAACGGACCGCGGCGGCACCGGGCCGCCAGACGGTCGGTTGGGCGATGGCGGATCTCTCGACGGCCCTGGACGAGGTGCTGCTCGGGCTGGGCGGCGATGTGGGGGCGGTGCGGCGCAAGCAGTACACCGCCTACCGGCGGCTGCGGAACTTCGTCTGCGTCCCGCCGGCGCGGCAGGTCAACATCCTCGCCTATGTGAAGGTCGACCCGAAGGAGGCCGACCTCACGCTCGGGTTCACCCGGGATGTGACGGGGCTCGGCCACCACGGAACGGTTGACCTGGAGGTTCAGCTCCGGTCCGAGCGGGACCTGGAGCGGGCCGGGGAGCTGTTCCGCCTCGCCTACGCGGGAGCATAGAAGTTCGAGTTCGTCGCTCTCGGGTGGAGGCTGGGTCGTAGTGGGCGTTTTTCTTGAGGAGGAGCAGGACGTGGCGGTGGAGTAGTCAATGGTCCGGCAGATCCCCGGTTTCGTGAGCCGGGGATCTCCGGCTATCGTGCGTCGGCGAACGGCACCAGGGGCACGGTCAGCCCTCGAATTCCCGAGCCGACCGGCGTTCGGACGCGTTGCCGGAGGGCGCCCGCTGTTTTGCCCAGGCGAGCTCGCTATGGCGCCCCGACGCAGTTGAGGATGGCGAGGGGACCCGCTTCCGGGCCCGTGAAGCCCCGCGTCGGTAGTCTGCGCATGATGGACCGCCACAGGGTGTCGTCCATGCGGGACGAGGGCTTCTCGGTGGAGGCCCGCAGGTCGAGTGCGCCGGTTCCGGATCGGTCCTTAAGGACGAAGTGCTGGTCCGCCCCGTAGCTTTCGTCGGTGTCACCCTGGAACCGTGCCACTCGGAGCGGTAGGCCGAAGACGGGGTCCAGGAGGGCGGCGACGATGTGATGCGGCCCCGGACCGTGTCCGCGGACGTGCGAGGAGCGGACCACCAGCGGCGCCACGTTGGCGCCCAGTGAGTGGTACCCGTCGGCGGCGAAGGCGTTGGACACCGTATGCAGGAGAGCTGCCCGCCGCAGCAGCCCGCTGCTCAGCCAGGCTCCGCGGCGGACTCTCTGGACGTAGTCGTCGTCTGGGTCTTCCCACATGTTCCGGCGTTCGCGTTCCACGGTGGTGTACTGGGCGGGTGAGGAGCGCCAGCACAAGCGCATCTCGGCCGGGTCGATCCAACCCGGAAGCGTATCCGCTTCCGCTTGGCGCCAGAGCCGACAGGGAAGGCCGGACAGCCGCAGCCGGGCAGGTTGCCCCAAGACACGGAGCTCGATGGCGGTCTTGTGCCACCGGGCGATCCGCAGGCCCGGCACACCGTGGAGTTCGCCGTCGGGCCCAAACGCCGGGAGGATGTTGAAGAGGATCTCAGTCGCGCGCTCCACGCTTTCCACCTGGAGGCCGATGGTGTCCGGCGCGGGGTGGACGGCAACGATTCCGAGGGGGTAGCGAGTGTAGATGTTCCGGGACTCCAGCAGATTCAGCAGAACGCGGGCTTCCAGCAGCACCTGATCCGGATTGGCGGCAGTAGGGATGGGGGCCTCGCCCTGGCGTAGTTTCCCCAGGACACGGAAAGCCTCCTGGAACGTCTCCCCCGTGTACAGGCAGCGCTTCCCCGCGATGTCCTGTGGTGATGCACTCATGCTTCTCCCTTGCGCGTCCCGGCCCTGGACACGTGGCAAGTGGGAATCCAGAAGTGCTGCACCTCATGCTGCTGGAGGGCGAACGGTTCACCTGAGCGTGGAGAAGGATGGGCCGAATCTCTCCGGGGAGCGGTGTTCTCGCCGCACCCGGATGGTACAAGCCACGACTCCGAGGGACGACAACCTCGCAGGAGTGTGCAGCGGGTTCCCCCATTTGGGGCAGGCCGCTTGCGGCACTGGCCTGCTGCACCGTACGGTGCGGTCTTGGTTGAGGGAGTCCTCGGCGTGCGCCGCCCGGATCGGAAGCGCAGTGTGCCGGAAGTCCCCCGCAGTACCTCGCACCGCACCTGACAGTCGCAGGAACGCCAACTCACTTCCGCGCTGGGATCCGGCAGCAGCATCTTTCACGGAAAGCGAGTCCGTCGTGTTCCACGACCATGCTGTCGACCTGTGCCGCCGGTACACCGGAGAGGCTTCCTCCGGAGTGAAGGAGCGCATCAGAACACTCCCGCCCGGCAGCCCGCTCATTCCCCGGGCACTGGGTGACCAGGAGTTCCTGGAGGCTCAGGTGCTGCGCGCGCTGCTGGAGTACCCCACCACCTACACCACGCGGCCGTTGCGTATCGAGCGGGTCATTCCGCGGGAGACCGGGACGGTCGTGCGGTTCGCGGCTGATTCAGACCCTGATGGGCTCGCCGAGCTGATCGCCTGGGGTCTGTTCCCGACTGGTGGCGAGCACGATCTCGGGGGGATCTGCGGATTGCGTGTCCTCCACGCCAAGCACAACAGGATCGACGTGGGACTCCTGGGAACCACCGCCTCTATCCGCCTCGCGGGTATTCCCGAGAAAGCCTGGAAAGCTGCAGTGGAGCTCCGCTACCGTCGGCAAGGCCGTGCATCGGTGCCGTTCCGGAGTCGAGAGCTGACACCTGGTGAAGCCGCGTTCACCCGGGCACACGCATGGTCTGACGAGGCGTGGCGTGAGGCGGCGGCACTCGGCAGTGCCCTGCTCCGGCGACTGATGATCTTCCGTGCTGGTGCCGACTGGCTGGACATGGCCGGTTTCACTAAGCACAACGACACCTACGGCTTCACCCTCACCTTCGCGAAACCGCACTGGACACCACACGACGAGTTCATTCAGCACCTCACCCACCCCGAGTTCGGAATCGCCCTCAGCGAGGACATGCGCACCTGCTCCTGCGACTACGGAGCGCGTGGGTGCCGGATTTGGTTCGACGGGCCGGGACACGGCACCGGGCGACTCGACCTGCAACTGCTGGAAGCCGACACGCCCTGTGAGATCGCTGAGTACAACCAAGCGCTCACCTTCACCGGGAGCCCTCGCCAGGAGATCCGCCGAACGACCGGAAACTTCCCTGGCATGGCCGCGGATTGTGCCCCGCACTGCCACAACCGTCATGGCACCGTCACCCACCTGAAGCGGATGAAGGAAGCGCGGGGCAAGGATCGCGAGCGGTTGCTACCCGGTCTGGCATGAAACGGTTCTGGACGCAGGGGATCAGGACGGTAGCCAAGCTGTTTGCCCGTGTCGGAGCGCCTGTGGCTGAAGGCCGCGAGGACGCATCGCGCGCTGTTCGACCCGGATCAGCAGAAATGGAACCGCTGACGGCGTACCTGCTCCATGCGCCGATCCCAATCCGCAATGGCATCCCAGTTCTCTTCGTCCAGCGACGGCTCCCGATCGAAGAGCGTGGGGTTGTCCCGATGCCAGATGTAAAGGTCCAGGCGGGGATGGAGGACACCAAGCAGACGGTGGAAGGCAGACGGAGTTATGTTGCCGAAGACGCAGAGGACTCCTCGGTCAACCCGCAGATCCAGGATCTTGCCGATGAACTCTTCGACGGTGCCGATGCCCACAGCGCGTTTGTAGAGCTTGCACTCGTAGACGACCTGCATGGTGGCGCCGAGAGCCCGAACCGATGCGAGCACGTCGATCTGGCGCTCAATCCCGCTGTGAACACCCTGCAGCTTCGCGTCGTGCTCGACGGTCGCGTTGGAGTCGAGCTTGCTGACCTCGTCCGCAACGAACCGCTCAAACGCCTGCCAATTGTCAGCGTTGTTGGCCGCGAACGGCATCCTTGATTCCATGATGTAGCCCACGCGGCCAGCGTACGGGCAGACACTGACAGTTGAGGCGAGGGCGAGTCTGCCCCCATCTACGGGATGGAGACAGACTCGCCTCGCCTTTTTCACATCTCGTCTGATATCGCGCATACGGGCTGAACGGCGCTGGTCACCTCCTGCGGATCACCGCCGCTGTGCCCTACCTGCCGTGCCACGGGGCGATGCCGGGGTACCCACCCGGACGCTGAGTGCTGCCGACCTGGCCGGGGCCGGTGGTGTGCGGATGGCCTGGTTGTGGGCGAGTTCGGCGGTGAGGTCCTGCAGGAGGGCTGCTGGGGTGTAAGGGGAGAGGCGGATGGCCCAGTCGGGCCGGTCGGGGTTGCCGCTCCACAGGGTCCAGGCGGGGTGGGCGGCGATCGGGTCGAACCGGACTCCGGCGGGGTGGGGGCCTGGGCCGGTGAGGGTGATTCCGTGTCCGTCGGCGGTGTGGGTCCAGTCGGCGTCGCTGAGGGGGCGGGTGACCTCGGCGATGGTCTTCTCGCTGACCGGTGCGGGGCCGTGGCCCCAGGCGCCGTCCCCGTTGGTGAGGCTGTCGAGAAGGGTGCTCATGATCGGGGCTGGAGTGCCGGCGGTGGCGGTGGCGTGCCACAGGCGCTCGCCGACGGGGGTCTCGTAGACGGCGACGGTCCAGGCGGTGTCGCTCCGGTGGCGGGCTTCGTGGTCGAACTCGACGCGGATGGTCTGTGATTCGTGGACGGCGTAGGTGCAGTTGTCGTCCCAGGTCCGCCACTTCTGCCACTCGTTCTGGGCTTCGAGGAACGAGTCGAGGACGGCTTCGTGGTCCTCCAGCGCGGGGATGGGGGCGGGCGCGGTCTCGGTGGGGCTAGCGGTCGGCTCTGACACGCTGGCCGAACGCGGACTGGCGAGGGCTGCGGCTGCGGCGCGCTCGGTTTCGGTGGCCGGTGCGGGTCCGGGGCGTACGGCGACGGAGTAGAGCTGGTGGAAGTCGGCGACGGCTTCGGTCTCGGTGTCGTAGACGGTGGTGATCTGCCGGAGGTGGTCTTCGCCGTGGAGGTGGAGGTGGCGGCCGTCCTGGTGGGTGCCGGCGGCGACGATGGTGTGCCCGTCGTGGGCGTGCAGGTGGATGGTGAGGCGGCCGGAGGCGATGTCGTCGTGGATCTGCTGGGCCGCGGCGCCTACTTCCCGGATCTCGTCGCGGGTCAGCCAGGGCATCGGATAGCCGCCCCAGGTCCACTCGGTGTCGATCTCCTCCTGGAGCGCGGATTCGATCACCGTGCGGCAGCCCTGCCGGGCGAGGTCCTCGGCGGCCCGGGCGGCGTAGTAGGGCTCCTCCCGGTCGATCCGGGCCAGCACCATCACCCCCGGCTCACTGTCCCGGAAGCCGTGGGCCAGGAGGACCTCGTGGGCGGTGCCGTTGTCCGGACCGGTCAGCGTGGCGGTGACCGCCGGCTGGTGGTCCGGGTGGAGGGCGAGGCGGACATGGATAGCGGGCTCGGAGTGGGGCATCGGGTTCTCTCGGCTTGGGGTCATCGGCCGGTCCGCACGGCGCTCGCCGGCTTCGTTCGGGGTGAACGGGGACCGGCGCGGGCGGCGGTGGACGTGGGGGCGGCCCGTGGGGCGGGTCCGGGGTGGGTGGCGTGGTGCCAGCGGGCGCGGACGGCGGTGAGGTCGGCGAGGGCGCGGCGGCTGCCGGTGACGAGCTGGTGGACGCTGGTGGCCGGGTCGTCGGTGTACGCGCGGATCCGCAGCCCGGCGGTACGGGCCTGGTGGAGCAGGGAACGTTGCAGGACCCGTTCGCCCCAGTGCTCCGCCGCGCCGGCGGGGGTGCTGACGAGGTCGAGGATCTCGCGCGGCGGGAGGGACGGGACCAGACCGTGGTGCTGGGCTTCCCACAGGACGGTGACCGGGTCGACCGCGTCGCCGCGGTGGGCGAGCTGGGCGACGCACCGGAAGAGCTGCCCGTGCAGCGGGGTGGCGAAGTCGTCGGCCTGGAGCCACCGCATGGCGGTCAGGGTCTCGGGGCGGGCGACGGCGCAGGCGAGCAGGGCCCGTTCCTCGTAGGCCGCCTCTGCCCCGCTGTCGTGTTCGGGCGGTGGCGGGAGCGGGGTGCGGGGCAGCGAGCCGGGGTGCGGCGGGAACAAGCTCGCGAGGTTGTCGAGGAAGCCTGCGAGGGCGTCCGCGCGGGTCATAGCGGTGGCGGCCGGGTCGGGCATCGTCGAGCCGGTGGCAGCCTGTACGAGACGCTCGGCCTGAGCGCGCAGGGTCCGGCGCGCGTGGTCGGCACGGACTATCCGCGCGTACGCCGGGGCGTGTTCGGGCGCCGGGCAGGCTTGGACGAGGGCATGGAGGTAGGAGGCGGTCAGTACGCGGGCGTCGCGGCGCGCGTGATCGTGGACTGCGGTCAGCCAGACCGGTTCCTTCGCGTGCACGGCGGCCTCCGGAGCAGGGAGGCTGGCCATGGCGGCGAACACGGCCGCGTGGGCGGGATTGTGGAACTGGACCGCTTCCAGCGGGCCGAGAGTGTTGAGGCGGGCGGGGTTCAGGAGGAGCGCGCCGAGGAGAGCCTGCTCGGCGTAGTGCACCGGCGGCGACGGCGCGGGGTCTTCTGGCCCTTCCCCGTCGCCGTACAACTGGGTCCTTCCGGGCATCAGGCTGCCAGGTCGAAGTCGTCGCGGGTGAGGTTCCGGCCGACGTGCGGGGCGAGCAGATGGGCTGCCAGTCGCGGCGGGATCGCGTTGCCGATCTGGGAGAACTGCTGTCCCTTGTTGCCCTGCCACGGATACGCGGCCGGGAACGTCTGCAAGAGGCCGGCCTCGGCGGCGGTGATCCGGATCGATTCCACCGCGCCGCCATCCGTCGGCTCGGCCTCCCAGACGCACTCGTTCGCGCGGTGCCCGAAGAACAGCGTCCCCGCCGGTTCGTCTGCGCGGCGGACGGTGGCGTTGGTCTGGTTGTTGCTCCGCAGACTCCACGACCGCCGGTGCGGCTCGGTGGTGAACGTGGGGGCAGGCGCGCCGGCGGGGCGGTTCTCGCGGGGGCCGTGCTGCTCGGCATAGCCCGGTCCCTCCCGGCGGGACGCGAGGAAGATCCCGGTGCCGGCCTTCCGCCGGGTCCAGGTGCCGCGGTCGCGGGCGTCGGTGAGGGCCTTGCGGGAGCCGGAGGGGAAGGGCTCCGGTCCGCCGCCGGGGCCGCCGCCCGCGCACACGGTCGGAACCGGCCGGTCGGTGGCGCCCCAGCCCAGGGCCGCGGCCATCGAGACCCAGCGTTCCCGGCCCGGACCGAACAGCGATTCGGGCTCGGCGACGGAGGCGTGCGTCGGGGGCGGAGGTATCGCGGTACGGGTCCGGGAGGCGAGGAGGATCGCCCGGCGCCGTGTTTGAGGGACTCCGTAGTCGGCCGCGTTCAGGATCCCGGTCCATACGGAGTACCCCCAGCTGCGGAGTATCTCGGCGTACTGCTTCCACAGGGGGAGGACGTGCGGGACCTCTTCCATGGCCACCCACTCCGGCTCGCCGCTGCGGTGGAGGGCTTGGAGGTAGCGCATCGGCTCCGCCGCCAGAAGTGACCTTTCATCGCGGCAGGCCGTGAGCAGGCTGGCGCGGGTGTCGCGTCCGGCGGCGAGATCGGCGACCGCCTGGTGGACCAGGGGCTGGTCGAGCAGACCGAGGCGCTTGCCGGCCATGGACCACGCCTGGCACGGCGGGGACGCGATCAGCCCCACGACGCGCCCGGTGAAGACCCACGTGGGATAGAGGGCGATGTCGGTGCGGATGGTGAGCAGCCCGGCGGCGGCCCGTGTCCGGCAGGCCCACTCGTCCCATTCCAGGCCGACTTCCCGGATTCCCCACCGGTGCAGGGGGACCGACCATCCGCCCGGACCCGCGAACAGATCCAGAACGCTCCGCGTCACGCGGCCAGCCCGAAGTCGTCCTGCACCGGGTCGGAGCCGCGGCAGGCCCAGGGGGAACAGCCGTCCGCCACGCCTTCTTCCAACTCGGCCGTGTCCAGGTCGCTGATCTCCACCTGGAGGGCGGCCCATTCGGCGGCGGTGACGTGGTCGATCGGGGCCTGGCCGAGCGGGACACGGGAACGGTGCAGGAACGCCTGCCCCAGCAGACGGTTCCCCGTCGCATTCGCCCGCGCATTCCCCTCGCGGATCGCCGCATCGAATTCCACAACATCCGCCCACTCCTCCGGGCTGTGATCCCGGATGGCACGCCACTGGGCGTTTCCGTGGAAAGGACATCCCAGGCAAGCGGATTTGGGTGTTTCGGCGAGTCCGATCGACGTCAGGTAGCGGACGCAGTCGGCGCGGGACCAGTTCATATCCGTGATGAGAGGATGCCGGTTCCGCATGTACTTGACGTCGGCGTCCTTGGCCCGGTGGAACTCATCGGTGGAGATGCCCACCCACTGCTCGACGAACACGCCCTTCGGTATTCGTGCGGGGTAGGGGTAGCCGAGAAGGTCGCGTACCTGCTTCTTTATTGGCTTGATTTTGTATTCGCCGGTGCACTGCCGCCGGGTCATTCCGGGCTTTCCGTCTTTATTGAGAATGTAGAGCGGCATGCTGGCGAACCGGTGTTCCGGGTCGAGTGCGTCGTTTCTGATATTCCCGGATGAAACGCGGAGGATGGGTATTCCGGCGGGTTGTGCTATCTCGCGTTCCAGGCGGTCGAGGTGGTCGTAAACGGCCTTTGGTTCCCAGCCGGTGTCGGCGAAGATCGCGTAATCGACCTTGGGGAGAACGCCTTCGGCGGAGAGGGCGAGCATGGCGCTGGACTGGATTCCGGCGCCGAGGGAGATGGCGCGGAAAGCGGGGGTTGCGGGAATCGTGTTTCCTTGTTGGTCAGGGCGTAGGCTCCTGGCGAGCGCGGGGGATGGTCAGCGGCTGCGGGGGCGGGGGCGGTCGAGCTGCGCCAAGGAGTGATCGAAGTGAGGGTTGATGACAGCCCCGCGGACGGGGGTGATCAAAGCGCTGTGTTCGTACCGTGTGCTCAGGGGCACCTCGGCGTAGGCCCGTTCGACCGCTGTCGGTGTGGCCAGGTGGGCGAAGAAGGTCCGGACGAGCCCCTCGGGGGTGTCGCGGGTGAAGGTGGCCAGCGGCTGCTTCTCGTAGAAGGCGTGCCAGGCCCGCCAGGTGATGTCCTCGTCGGGCGTGTGCAGGAGCTGGCAGTACCAGTCGGGTGAGTTCAGTCCGCCGTCGCTCTCGACGGACCAGCCGTTGAGCTCCGCCAGCTGGTCCATGGGCATATCCGTGATCGGGATGCGCTCGGCGTGACGGGTATCGCCGAGCAGCTGGGGCAGTGCTTGGGTGACGGCGGCGACCGCCTCCAGCGGGGCCTGACAGCTGAATTGCACTTCCCAGTACGGCTCGTGGTGCGCGATCGTCCACCACTGCCCAAGGGGATGAACGGGGTCGAAGTCGCAGAACAAGCTGCCGTCAGGGCTGTCGATCTTGAGGTGTCCGGTGGTGGCGTCATGCTGCGTGGACCAGCCGAAGAGGTGGATCAACGGGCCGATCGCGTCGGCGATCCGGTCACCGGCACCGGCCATGTACCGGGGGGAGACCATGACCCGGTCGTCGGGCGCGTACCCGGCTGCTGGCGGGAGGTTGTCAGCGGGCATGGAGTTCGGGGTCCATTCGGGTGCGGGCGGTGGCCCCGGCGTCGGTCAGCGGCGGCTGGCTCGCCGCCGGGGCGGAGACGGAACGGGCGCAGCAGAGGGTGTGGAGCCGTGGAGAGGGTGCGCGAGGCTGCTCAGCAGCGCATTGCGTCCTGCGGGGGTGAGGCGGATACGCCATGTGCGGGCGCGGGTGTAGGCGTTGTCGTACTGGACGAGCCCTCTGTTCACGAGAGGGTTGACCGTTCGCATGGTGAGGCGGAGGTCGCTGTCGTTGAGCAGGATCGTGGACGGGCCGACGGCAGCCAGTGACAGGTGTCCTTCGGCGGTGGCCCGCAGCGCGGCGGTCTGGAGAGGGGAGAGGGACACCTGCCGGGTCGCGGTGATGTCCTGGATGGCGGCCGTGTGCGGGACGGTTTGGGCGAGGGCGGCGGCGGCCTGTACGCAGATGGCCGGTACGAGAGTGAGGAGGCTGCGGGCTGCCCGTGTCCGCTGGTGGGCCGCGGACCACAGCTTGTGATCCCACTGGGCGTCAGTGGTACTGGGCTCGGGGCTGGCGGGCCGGCGGCCGTGCGTCACCAGGGCTTCACCGAGGTGTTCGCCCGCGAGCCGGGTGTGCTGGGTCACGGCGTGCAGGGCGGTCCGGGCTTGGGTCAGGGTGGGGTGGGAGTGGCTGAGGATGTGGACGGCGTGATCCCACTTGGCCAGGTCCCGGGCGAGGTCCTCGGCGGTACAGATATGCGCCGACATCACGGTCATGGTCAGGTCGTCATTGCGTTCCAGCAGGTGGAAGGCGTCCGAGAGGCAGGTTGCCTGGTCGGCCAGGACCAGCAGCTGGTCCAGGGCGAGGGGCGGCCGATGGGTCATGCGGTCCCGAAGTCCGGCTCGGTGGCTTTGGAGATGGCGCGGGCGGTGATCGCCTTCGACGCGCGGGCGGACGCGGCGGACAGGGTGTCGGCGCCGGGCTCCTGGTACCAGGGGCGGAGGTCGAGCATGGCGGCCCGCATACCGGTGCCGAACAGGAGCGCGGTGCCCTTGGGCAGGGCGCGGATGGCGTCGGCGGGCAGGATGCGTTCCTGTCGCATGCTGATACTCGTTGAGGTCCCGGAGTCGGAGGTGGAGGTCGACTTCGTCTCGACGTCGTGGTCGCCGATCAGGCGGGAGAGTTTGTCGGCGAAGTCGGGGTCGTCGATACCGGAGCCGATGACCTTGATCGTCGCCGCACTCCACATGGCGTCCATGCCCGCGTCGCCCCACACTTTCTGGCCCTGACGGTAGGACTGCAGGATTGTCATCGGGATGATGCCGCGGGACCCGAGGTGGGAGTACAGGTCCGGAAGGTCCGAGATTTTGCATACGTTGGCGGCCTCGTCGAGGATTGCCAGCATCGGCGGGTCCAGTCGTCCGCCGGCGCGTTCGGCCTGGGCGGTGGCCGCCCGCATCACGGAGTCCGCGCACGCCGCGATCAGCGCGGATGCTCCGCCGCCGCCGTCCTTGGACAGCAGGAACAGCGTGTCGGTACTGGTGACGAATTCGGAGGGCCGGAACTCCGCGATCTGGTCCTGGGGGGTGACCCAGGCGGCGATCTCCGAATTGAGGAGGGCGGCGGCGTACTGGCGGGCGGTCTCGTAGATGCCGTCCCGTGTCTCGGGCGGGCCCTCCACGGTGCCCTTGAGCTGGGCGGCGACGGCGCTGAATCCGTGGTCGCGGAGGATGTCGAGCGGGGCGCGGTTGGCCGGGAATGCGAGCCACTGCATGACGTCGGTGATCGGCCGGTTGTCGAGGGCTGCGGCGAGGAAGAGCTGGGACAGGATGTTGGATCCGGCCTTGGACCAGAAGTCGCCCTGCTGGCTCGCGTCCACGGAAGCGGCGAGGAAGTGCCCGGCCAATCTGCCCGCGCCGTCGAGGGTCCTTGCGTCGGCGAGGGGGTTCCACCACATGGTCCGCTCGGCGTGGGCGATCTGCTGCGGGTCCATCGACCACACCCGTCCTGCGGCGGACCGGGGTTCCAGGCAGGTGGTGTACGCGTCGCCTGCGGCCTTGTTGGAGGTGAGGAGGACGGGGCCGGGGGCGGCGAGGATGCTCGGGATCGCCAGCGAGGTGGTCTTCCCGGAACGCGGGGCCATGATCGCGACGGCGACGTCCTCGTACCCCATCCGCACTTCGATGCGGGTGCTCTGGAGGTTGCCGAGGCGGATCCCGGTGTCGGCCGGTGCGATGGTCTTCGCGTCCTTGAGGCTCGGACGCAGCGAGCGGGCCTTGGCGGTGACCGCTTTGGCGAGCAGGGGCTCGATGTCCTTCGCCTTCGCCGTCCCGCGGACCTTCCGACGGCGCCCGCCGGGGCTGTTCCTGTGCCGGTTCCAGACCACGGCGGCGATCACTCCGAGGGCGATCAGCAGCACTGCGGGGGCGATACGGGTTCCGACGAGCAGAGACGTTTCCCCGGCTTCGGGCCAGAGCCGGTCGGGATGCAGGAGGGCATCGGTCGGCCGGTACGGCGCTGCGGGGCCGGATGCGGTGAGCCAGACGGTGGTGTTCCCGGCGAGCCAGGCGAGGTTGGCCAGCGGCACAGCCACGGCGAACGCGCCGAGCAGGGCTTTGAAGGCGAGGTCGGTGCCTTCGCCGGAGGAGGGAGAGGAAGGAGAAGAAGGGCTGGGCAAGGGGGTGGGTCCGGGAGGAGAGAGGGGTGAGGGGTCAGCGGGTGCGGCGGTGCGGCGGGGGAACACGCGGAGCCTGCGGCGTAGTGCCCGCCGCGGGCTCGCTCGCGACGGTGAGCTGCTGGACACGCTGCTCCAGCGCGCGGGCCACCTCGTCCGCAGGAACTTCGTGCCGGGTGATCCGGGAGCGGACGACGGCGGAAGGGAGATGCAGCGGGTTGCGGGCCAGCGGTGAGGGGTCGGCGAGGGCGCGGGTGAACCCGGCGACGAGATACGGGGGCGTATGGCCGCTGAACCGGGCGCGCCACAAGGGCGGCGGACCGTTGCGCTGTTCCAGGGTCGTCACGACCCACCCGGCGGAACTTTTGTGAGGGGCTTGGTCGATTTTTGTCAGGCTGTCCGGGGAGGCGAAGCCGCTGACATGACGCAGGGGCGTCCAACCCCGTTCGGCCAGCGGCGCGTACGGGGCTGAGCCGGCCTGGGCGGCGTGCGGCTGGATCAGGGCGTCGGTGAATCCGGCGATGATCTCGACCGGCGTCCGGGCGCCGAAGGCGGCCGACCATGCCGGGCCGGTGGCGGTCCGCGGGTGGTGCACGCTCCACCACATGAGGTCGTCGGGGGCGGGCTCCAGGCGCAGCAGCATCCGCTGGTCGGGGCTGGACAGCAGGACGCGCGGCTGCAGCGGGTCGTGCCCGTGACTCCATCCGCCGGCACGGTGAAGGGGGACGGTGATCCAGGCCGGGTCGCCGCCGCCGGCCAGCGCCCGCGGGGAGACCAGGGCCTGCTCGACGGTGATCTTCTTCGTCACCGGCGGGCCGCCGGGGTGCTGGAGGACCCGGTGATCGCCGTCGGGGCGGCGGGGGCCACGGTAGTCGGCCGGGGCCGTTGCGGTACGGCGGCGCGGATATCGAGTACCGCCTGCCCGTGCAGGGCCCATTCCTCCAGCAGAAGCCAGGCCGACGCGTTCCGCTCGGCGGTGACCGTGTCGTACGCGGGGGTGCCCGGCCGGGCAGTGGGCGGCAGGCTGTCGAGTTCCTCTTCCCAGGTGGCGCGGACGACGGTGAGTCCGTGTGCGGCGGCGGTGAGGGCCCCGAGCTGGGAGACCCAGCGTGACTGGACGAGGGTGGAGGGCAGGTCGGCGAGGCGGTTCTCGGCCGAGACCACGAGCCGGACGGCGAGCTGGGATACGGGTTCGAACGCGGCCCAGGCGGCGGCGTTCCGCCGCCTCTGCGCCCGCCGTTGAGCGTCTTCGTCGTACGGCCGTCCGTCGAGGTCGGTGGCGATGTCTTCGTAGGTCTGCCACGCGGTCTGGAGGCGGTCCATCCGGGCGAGAAAGCCGGCTAGGAGATGGTCGGGTCGGGGGTCGTGCGTCGGAATAGGGGTGTCACCTTGCCTGTCGGAGCGGGGAAGAATCAGGGGCGGGGCCACCGGTGGTCTCCCCGCCGGGCTGGGCCCTGGCCGGGCACGGGTGGCGTTGGGATGGCGCCGCCGGAAGAGCGGCGAGCCGCGGAACGGGTGTCGCCCCGCTGCCGTTGGGCCGTACTCGGGGGATTGACGGCGGCGTTGAGTTCGATGATGGAGCGGGCGCTGCCGGCCAGGGTGTCGAGCGCGGGCCACGCCTCGTCGTAGAACTCGGTAAGGATGTGGCCGACGGTGGCGATGTCGGCGTTGTCGCGCACCAGATGGTCCCGGAGCCGGGCAACGGCCCGAAGGTGTTCGGCGTCGAGGGTTTCGGCCGCTCGGGTGAAGGCGTCGATTCTGGATTGCCACTCACCGCGGGATGCGGTGGGGAGGCGGTCGAGCTGTGAGTTGGCAGTGGCGAGCACGGAGTCCAGGCACTCTTCCACGGGCCGGAAGGCTTCCCACATGCTGCAGTCGCGGCGGTGGGCGGCCCAGCTGTAGGCGAGCTCGTCACACGGCCAGCCGCCCGGGGTCTGCTCCTGGGCGGGATCGCTGTCGAACTCCAGCATGATGTCCGCCGCGGTGCGAACGAAGCGGCCTATTCGGGCGAGATGCTTGTCGGACTGGGAGATCGGGTCGATGATCACTCCTTCAGTGGCCCTGTGGTTTCGCCGCCTCTGCGCCCGCCGTTGAGCGTCTTCGTCGTACGGCCGTCCGTCGAGGTCGGGGATTACCGGGCCTGTCGTACGGGGGCGGGAGCAGGGGATGGCGGTGTGGCGGTGAGGGTTCTTGTAGCGGCCCGCACGTGGGCGCGGGCGGTGTCGATGCGGTCGCGGTGGGCCCGGGCGTACTGCTTCGGTGTGACCGGGCTTTCGGTGCGCCGGGCACGGTAATGGCCTTCTGGTTCATGCCAGTTGCGCTGAACCGGGGCGGGGTCGGTCAGCGCGGTGACGAGGCCGTGGACCAGGTGCGGGGGTGGGAAGTGGGCGATCCACGCCGTCCACAGGGGCGGGCCGTGGTCCCGTTCGGTGCTGACCGTGATCTGCCACCCGAAGTACGGGTCCTCCTTGCCGGTGATCGGCTGGTGAGAGAGGTGGATGGCCCCGTCCGGGGAGCGTGCTTCGTTGCCGGTCGTACTGCGGGTGTGGGTCCACCCGGCGCCGGTGAGAACGTCCCAGACGGGAGGAGGTGATTCGGCGGGTGCCGCGATGAGGAGGCCGTCGGTGAATCCGGTCAGGATCTCGGCGGGGACGGATGTGAAGGACGCGTACCAGTGCCCGTCGGCGTGGGTGCCGTCGAGGCGCCAGGTCATTGAGGTGAGGGTCGGCCCGTACCGGAGTTGGTGCAGCCCGTCCGGGCTGACCAGATGGATGACGGGGGAGAGGGCGTCGGAGCGCAGGGCCCATCCGGCGGCGGCCAGGGCGTGAGTGACGTGCCGTGGGTCGCCGGGGCCCGCCAGATGCCGGGGCGAGACGTCGTCGAGACGCCCGGAGTGGTCGGCGGCGAACAGATCGGTCTGGCGTTGGGTCAGCAACGGGACCGGCCGGTGGGCGGGGCCCCCGGTGGGACGATGCCGCCGGACACGAGGCGAAGCGCCGGCTTGGCCGTCCGGGACGGAGCGGTGCCCGGGTTCACCGTGGTGTTCAGTTCGGTCACCGCGTGCCCACCGCCGGCCCACACGTCCAGTGCGGGCCACGCCTCGTCGAAGAACTCGGTCACGACGGAGTCGACGGTTCTCAGTGTCGGGTGGGGCTGGCCGAGGTGCTGGTGCAGCTGCTCGATGGCGCGATCGTGTTCGTAGTCCAGCTTCTCGGTCGCATGGCTCAGCGCGGTGATCTTGGAAGTCCAGGCGTCCCGGGAGGCGTCCGGGAGAAGACCGAGCTGTGCGGTCGCGGTGGCGAGAAGCGCTCCGACATGCACCCGGACGGGGAGGAACGCGTCCCACAGGGAACGGTCGCGGCGATGGGCGGCCCAGCTGTACGCCTCGGTGTCGACGGGCCAGCCGTCATCTCCCTGCTGCTGGGCGGGGTCCTGGTCGAATGCCTCCATGATGGCTTTGGCCTGGTGGAGGAAGCGGTTGAGCCGGTCGAGATGTTTGTGGGAGTGGGTGGCCGGGATGGTGACTCCTTCGGGTGTGTAAGGGATGCCGGTTCCGCGCGCGGGGTCAGCGGCGGCCGGTCGCGTATCCGGCGGGGATACGGGGCGCGGGGGCGGGTCTGCGGCCTCGGGGCCGTGCGGTAGCCCAGGCGTTGCGGGCCCAGGCCGCGGTGCGGGCGGTGTTGATCCGGGCCTGCTGCCAGGCGCCGAGCTCCGAGGGGCGGACGGATACCGAGGTGGTCCGGATCCGGCTGCTGGGCGGGAACATGCCGCGGGGGCGCATCACGGGCTTCGGGTCGGCCAGCGCGGTCGTGACCGCCTGCACCAGCGACAACGGGGTCGTCGGGGAGAGCTGGGCGTCCCAGGCACGCCCGTGCTCGGTACGGGCGCCGATCCACCAGTGGGCCTGCCCGGCGGAGGACTGGTGGAACTGTACGAACGCGGAGCTGTCCGGGCTCATGGCGGTGAAGTGCTGGCCTTGCCGGGTACTCCACTTCTCGCCTTCGAGGGGCGACCACACGTTGGGGGCGTGCGCGGTCGGCGGCTGGGTCAGTGCGTCGGTGAGCCCGGCGACGATCTCGACGGGTGTCTGGATACCGAACTTCGCCGCCCAGGAGGGCTGGTGACCGGATGCCTTGCTTTCGATCGTCCAGCCGCCGGGCTGGGTGACCGGATCGAAGACGACGCGGACGGACTTGTCCGGGTTGTGGAAGACGAGGGGGCCGCCGGTCTTCGACTTCTCCTTCCAGCCGGAGGCCCGCAGGAACTCCGTGGCGTGCCGCAGGTCGCCGGCTCCGGCGAGATAGCGGGGCTCGATCAGGTAGTGCTGCTGGGGGCGGTCGTGCCAGCCTGCCCGGAAGCCGTGGGGATGGTTCACCGGTGCCGCCTCGCGATCAGGGGAGAGGCGGGCCTCGCCAACGGCGGGACGGTGCCGGGCGGTGCGGGGCGGGCGAGCTCGCGGAGGGTATCCGTGTGCTCGTCGAGGTCGATACCGATGCCGTACAGCTCGTTCGCGGCGCGGCCGAGGGCGAGCCACACCTCCGGCGCCAGCTCGCCGGCCTCGGCGTGCTCCTGGGCGAAGTGGGAGCCGGTGGCCACCAGCGTGGTGAAGCGCCCGAGAATTCCCTCCTCGGAGTCGAGGACCGTGGCGATGACCTGGGCGGACAGCGGGGGCGGCGCGGCGATGAGGTGTTCGGCGAGCTGGTCGATTCTGCGGGCGATGTCACCGGCGAGCCGGACGGGATCAGAGGCGGGGTGGGGCACAGTCCTCCCGGGGAGCGGGGGCGAAAAGGGGAGTGTGGTCAGAAGTCCTGACGGTGGCGGGTGGGGATCGGCCCCCAGAAGGTGGGGAGTTCCGGCACGGTGTCCCGCTCCGGACGGATACGGGCCTTGGGGGCGCGCTGCTGCCTGCGGGGCAGCCGGGCGGCGAGACGGCGCAGCCGCGCCAGAGCGGCTGGCGACGGGGTGCGGCTGGGCTGGGGAATGAGGTTCTCCGATGGAAAGGTGGAGCGTGCGTCCAACTCCGGCCCCCGGGGGTGTTTCCGTAGGCCGGAGGGGTGTTCAAGACGGGCCCGAGCCCGGATGGAGCCGGTGCGAGGGTTGGGGTCTTCGTCTCAGGTGTGGCCGGGGCGGGCGGTCAGCGCACGCGGGCGGCGGGGCGGTTGTGGCGGACCGGGGTTGCGGTGGCGGTGTCCGGGCCGGTGCGGGGGGCGGGGTGGCGCAGGGCGAGATGGGTGCCGTGGGTGGCGAGGACGGCTCCGACGGCGCGGACGGCCTGGGCCTGCAGGGCGGTGTCGTCGCCGCTGAGCACGAGAGTGTGTCCGGTACCGGACGGGGCGAAGCCGTGCTCGGTGAGTACGGTCCGTACGGTTTCGGATACGTCGGCGGTGGCGTGGAGATCCGGCCCCACCCAGGTCAGGGTCACCGGGGCCCGGGAGGTCAGGCGGGCAGCATTGTCCTGGACTTGGGCGAGGGCGGCCTCGTAGCGGGGGAGCAGTCCGGTGGCAACGGCGTCGGCCCCGGCGAACGGATCTGCCGGGACGACGATCCCGCCGGGTTCCCGCACCCCCCGGAATGCCTCCGCCGAGATGGAGGCCGGGGCGAGGGCGGCGACGAGGAACTGTTCCTCGTGCCGGGGCCGCCCGGTGACGTAGAGGCGGGTGCCGTCGTCGCGGGTGAGGATCGCGTCGTGCCCGAGGGGGTGCCGGGCGATGGCGTCGGCGACCGTATCCATGTCCCACACCGCCCCGGCCCGGTTCATCTGCTCGGCTCGGGTCGCGTGTTCGCGGTAGTCAACGGTCCAGTGGCCGGGGAGTTCGCCGGCGAGGACGGTTGCGAACCCCTCCACATCGTGATCGTGGTCGTGCTGGTGGCGCATGGGCTCCTCGGGGAAGAAGGTGATGGGTCAGCGGAGGCGGGCCGCAGTCGGCGCGGGCGCCGGCGGGGGAAGTGGAGGGCAGGCGCAGACGGCGGAGGCTTCCCGCTCGTTCTCCGGAACCTCGCCCGCGCACACCGACCGCCGGGGGTGGGGTGTTCTGCGGTCGGCGAGGTCGGTACGGATGGTGCGCAGGTCGGCCGCGATGGTCCCGAGCCCGTGGACGGCGAGGTAGTGCAGACGCTCCGCGGCCGGCCGGTCGGCGGGGCCGCCGAGGTCCTGGTGGAAGCCGGCCGCGGCGGTCAGGACGTCGGCGAGTCCGGCGAGGACGCCGTCGTATCCGGCGGTCACCTCGGCCAGAGCCTCGGCGACCTCGGCGCTGCTGGTCGCCCGCCGGATCCGGGCGGCGAGATTGCCGACCTGGGCGCCGAGGGTGAGGTCGGCCACCTCGAGGGCATCGGTCTCGAAGGCCCGGTCGCATTCCATCGGGATGCCGGCGGAGCGGAGTCGGGCGACGGCCCGGGTCGCGAGCCGGGTCTCCTCCTGCGGGGTGAGGCCGGTCGGCAGCCGGTGGTACAGCTCGTGGACCCGGGCCACGGGAACGAAACCGGCCCGCTCCAGGATGCCGTGGGCGTCCGGGCCGCCGCCGCGCGCGAGGACCTCACCGGAGTCCGGATCGCGCCGCAGGCTCAGGAAACGGTCGGCAAGAGGCAGCATGGCGGTTCCCTTGTGTGATCGGTCAGCGGCGGCCCGGTCCCCGCGTGGGAGGCGCGGTGGGCGGGACCGGCGGCGGTGCCGGGTGAGCCCCGGTCAACCCGAAATCGCGCTGGACCTGACGGATTTGGCTCAACGCAGCGCGCAGCGGATCAGGGGGCAGTCGCTGCCAGGCGCCGTCGAGCCGGATCAGATTGGCCAGCAGATCGAGGCGGCGGGGCCGGGCCTGGAAAGCGACCCACTGGCACCCCTGGTCGTCGAGGGGCGGCGCCAGACCCACGGTGATCGCCAGACGGTGGGCGATAGTCGCCCACTCCGCGGATTCCAGCTCCCGGTCGGCGGGGTGCAGCTCGGCGGTTAGGTGGAACACGGGCTCCCGCACGCCCTTCTCGTCGCTGGCGAACGGCCACTCGAAGGTCGGGTCGTCCAGATGATTGATCCAGTCCACGGACGTCCAGAGCCGCTCCTCGCCCTGCGTGTAGTCACCCAGCCGGTCCCAGTACGCGACCACCGACTCGTGGACACTCCCCGAATCGCTGGCGGCCCGGCCGAGAGCTTCCTCGACGGGGAGGTAAGCACTCAGGCTCCGCCCCCACAGACAGGCGATCACCGCCCGCCCCGGGCCGTGTCACCGGTGTGGACGAGCTGATTCAGGTCAGTGAGGGTGTACCAGCCGCAGTCCACCGGCCCGCCGGCCGCGGGGATCTTCTGGAGGATGTGGTCTTCGAGGGCGCGCCGGTGGCTGAGGCAGTCCCGGCACAGCCGGGAGGTGTGGATCATGTAGCGGGGGTGGGCGGTGATAAACGTCCGGGCACCGCCGCGCGGGTTCCGCAGCCGCCAGCCGTCCGCGTCGGTCGCGGTGTGCCACGACGGGGTCACCACCGTCATCGTCTCGCCCCACAGCCCCGCGCCCGCGACACCCTTCACGATGAAGACCTGGTCACCGGGGCGGAAATGCTGGTGGGTGATGTCCCGTTCGGGCGTGACGGTGTCCGCGGGAACATACGGCGGACGGGAAAAGGGATCGGGCACGCAGAGGTCCTTCCAGCAGGGCACGGGCGGCGGTGGTGGGGATGATTCAAGGGTCCGCACGATCCCCGATTTCCCGAACCGGCCGTCATCGGCTATAAGTCGTCGTTTCAGGTTGCGTGCCTGCGGCGGACGACGAAAGCGGGGGAGAGCTTTGCCCTGCGTTCGTGGGGCCGTCGCCGACGAAGGGAGGGGCTTCGATGGCCGAACGGCTGCTGGCACAACACTTTCGGATCACGCCTGACTTCGGGGGGTTCGATCTCTACGACGGTGACTGTGACGCCGGGGATCCGGAGGTAGCCGAGACAGCCTGGAGCGATGTGGCAGCCGGCAACGGCTACGAAATCGCCATCCACTGCGCGGGGACCATGGATGTCGACCTCACGATCGAAGCCTGGGACACGGCCCCAGACTCCGACCTGACCAGTTGGGAAGGCCACCGCCTTCTGGCCTTGGAATGCCCAACAGGCACTCTCGTCATCTCGAAGCGCACCATGGGCGCTACGGTCCTCGAACTCCCCGGACCCGGCAACTATGCCGTACGCGTGATGTACCAGGGGTGGCAGCAGATGAACGAAGCCATGAGCGTGTTCCCCATCAGTGCCGAACGAGCGCAAGAACTGGCGGGGGAACGGTACGTCGTTCAATTCTGGCCATCATCTCAATAGCGCTTCGTCGACCGACGCAGTGGCTCGTGGGCTCAGCGGTGATGTACGGGGGCCGTGGCCGGGAGCGCGGAGATCTGGTGGGCGAGGGCGCCGAGCCGTCCGGCGACGCGCTGTGCGTGCCGGGTGTTCAGGGCCTGGGCGAACTCGGCGCACAGGGTTACGAACTCTTCGAGCTGGAGGAGCTGGCCGCGTGTGGGGCCGTCGCGGCCGACGGCCAGGCCGATCGCCTCAGCCACGTCGCATGCCCGCCGGGCCTGGCGAGCATCGTGGATCAGTTCCTGAAAGCTGATCTCGGGGGCAGGGACGTGTGGCGTGGTGGGGTGGAGTACGCCGGACGTGACCGGTGGGGGGCTCGCGTCGACGGCGTTCCTCTCGTCCCAGTAGTGGCCCAGGACCTGCAGGCCGGGGCTGTCGAGGTCTCCGGCAAGCGCGACGCAGGTGAAAGTGTCGTCCTCGTGCTGGAGGGCAGCGATGGTGATGAGCCGGTGATCGGCTTCTTACCAGGACTCGTACGGGTCCATCCGCCCTGCCGCCCTCGCCTCCCTGGCTATCTCGGACCACTTGCGCTGTTCGGCCCCGGACAGGGCGGAGTTCGGTGGCGTGTTGTCGGTGATGGCGGTCTCCAAGGTGCCGGTGATTCAGTGCCCTGCCCGGTGCGGGATTCCGGTTCCTCGAACGGATTAGGTTGCTGTGTCTGGGAGTTCGGCGATGTCTGGCGGGCTTGACGTCGCGCTGGCCGAGCCACTATCCGGCGCGGGTGGCGGCTGTTGTTGGGCGGCTCGACGGGGGCCAGCCGTTTCTTCCGGTCGGCGGTAATGCCGGCTTGGGTGACGCATCAGCAGTCGGTGCATATCCGCATTCGACTCCCAGCTGTGTGGAGGAGGCCGGACGCGGCGTCGCTAGTGCGACGAGCGCCATCCTGCTGGGGCTCTCACCACCAGCCCGTACTGCCGTCTGCCGGCGCGCCTGTGCGGTGGCCCGAGATTGATTGCTGAAATGCCTTGCCGTCAACGAGACAGGGAACTGTCTGCGGTCTCCGCCGGGCGTTGTCAGTGGCAGGAGCTAGCGTTCTGCAGCATGACCACAGATACTTCCCCCGCGCTTGACTGGACCATGCTGGGCCAGTCCTTCGCAGCCGCCCACGCCGAGCTGGACTCCAGTGACTATCTCCTCCCGGTTGAGGCAGGGCCTGAGAAAATCCTTCCCCTGCAGAAAGGAGTAGTTGACGCTGCCGAACCCGAGGGAGCCGACGAGAAACGTACCCAGTGGCTCCGCACCGTCGACAACATACGAACCTATTTCGGGCACGAGGCGACAAATTTCACCCCTTGGCTCGCCCGGCGGCTCGGCATCGTGCAGCGCGCGGCTTGGTTCGAAAAGCCGCTCAAGCTCGTCGGAACCGAACAGAAAATTGCCGGATATTGCATCGACATTCTTGCCAAAACCCAAGTAGGAGATCGCGACCGCTTTGTGGTCATCGAAAACCAACTGGAGCGTACGGATGCGGACCATCTGGGACGTCTCATCACCTGTGCAGCAGAAGTGAAAGCCAGCCATGCCGTATGGATCAGCGCGGAATTCAGGGATGACCATCTGAAGGTCATGGAAGCCCTTCAACAGCACCACAGGGACTGTTCGTTCATCCCGCTGCTGATCAATGGGGCCGTGACGGACGGTGGTCGCGCTACCTTCGATCTCGTGCCGCCCCCCACATACCCGAGCCCTGAAGATCACCTGCGCGAGAGGCTTCACCTTGCGCTGCGCCAGGCACGAGATGTTCATATGACACTGAAACGGGTTGGGGACTTGATATCGGCGAATCCCGAGGTGGACTTCACTCGATATCGCCGCCTGATCACGGAGGCCGGTTTGTGGAGCTACTACGCCGACGGATTGGCTGACGACCTCTTGGAAACTATTCCCGAGGAGCGCCGCAAGCAACCGGTGAGCTAGACCGGTCATCCTGTGCCAATGGTGATTCCCTGGCTGGGGAAGGCTGCGTCTCGGGTGTAGGGGTCAGAGAAACGGATTCTCGGTCCCCCGGTCGGATTCGGTTGCGGCGTTCAGGAGTTCGGGCAGATCGGCGGCTTCGCTTTCGCGCTGGTCGAGCCACCATCCGCCGCGGGTGACGGTCCGGGCCTTTTCCTCCAGATCGGCCCAGTCCGCCTCGTCCCAGGTGCCCTCGGCGACCAGCGCGGTGTGCGCGGCGGTCACGAGCTGGTGGCGGCACCGCTCGGCCCAGCCGAGGATCTTCTCGGGGCCTTCGAGCGGCGGCATGCCGAAACGTTTCGCCCACTCGGCGGCGGTCTGCTGCTCGGCGGCGCGCCGGGCAGCCAGCCACTCCTCGCGGCCGGCGGTGTCGGCGGGCCGGGTGGTCCGCCAGCAGTCGGTGCAGTCCCGCCCGGTGAGCCAGCGGGCGAAGGAAGCGCGCTGGTCGGCGGCGCGGGACGAGAGGTCGTGCGTCCATGCGTGTCCGCAGGCGTGGACGATGTCCCAGGAAGTCGCAACCCCCGGGGAATTCCGTTTGATGGGCGTTGCGTTCGAGATCGGGCTGCTGGTCCGGGGCTTCAAGTCGAGTGCCTTTCGTGGGCGGTCGGGGTGGGGGCCTGCGTCGTTTCAGCGTGTCCTGCGGATGGCGTCCGTGGCTGCCGCGGCGATGGCGGCGGGAGCGCTGGAGGGCCGGGGCAGGTGCAGCAAGGTGGTCCCCGGCAAGTGGAGGGACTGGGCGGTGAGGGTGAGCTGGAGTACGGCGCAGCCGGCGGTCGTGAGCTGCTTGATGCGGGTGACGGCCGAAGCGGTTTCGGATCTGCTGTACCGGGCGTCGGTGACGATCACGAGGAGGCGGCCGGCGCCGGGGCGGCTGAGTTCGAGGCCGTGGTCGAGTGCGTCGATGGCGTCGCCGAGGTTGTGGTGGCCGCCGTTGGCGTCGAAATCCGTCACCCGTTCTGGTGCCCGGTGGGTGGGTCGGGTCAATGCGGTCAGGTGATGGTCATAGGCGATGGTGGCCGTGAGGGAGTCGGGGTCGGTCAGGGCTGCTGCGCGTGCCACGATCCAGGCGGCGGAGGCGACGGGCGCGCAGGCGGCACGCATGGACCCGGACACGTCGACGGCGATACCCACGCGCAGCGGTGGGGTGGGGGAGTTCCGGCGGCGGGTGTGGGTGAACGGTTCCGCGGTGGGGACCGACCCGGCCGCGCGCTGGGCGTCGCGGGCCAGGGCTGAGCGCATGTTGAGGCGGCCGGGCGGGGTGGGGCTGGTGGTCCGCTCCTCGGTCCGCTCGCGGTAGGCGGCGGCACGCAGGGCGCGGCTCAGGCGTGAGGCGGCACTCTGCTCGGCGGCGGTGGGCCTGCGGGTGCCGGTGACCGGGTTGTCGTAGGGCGCCGGTGTGCCGTCGGGAGCGACGGTGGTGCCACGGGAGTTGAAGACCGACTTGGCGGTGGCGGCGGCTTTGCGTCGCCGGCCGGTCCGCTGGGCGCGGTCCTGGGCCTGCGCCTTGGACTGCGCGGCCACGGCATCGGCCGCTGCGGCCTGTGCCGCGAGGTCGGCGGCGTCGGTGGCGGCCGCACTGTCCATGACGACCCCCACGGCGACGGACAGCAGATCGGCAAGGCCCTCCGGCACGGGCAGGGCGGGGGCCGCGGTATCCAGAGCGTCGCACCATTCTTTCGCGTGCGCGAGCATCGCCGTGGCGTCGTGGTCCGCGCACCGGTGGGCCGCGGTCCAGATACGGGTCAGGGTGGCCAGCAGCGGTGCGCCCAGTACCTTTTCGCACAGATCGGCGACGGCCCGGGTCTCGCCGCCGTCCAGGATGCCGACGTCACGGCGGCCGAGGATCAGGGCCGCCACGGATGCGGCGTGCTCGATACCCTGGAGGGCGGGGTGGGCGATGTCGGGCATGACCAGGGTCCGGGCACTGGTGCGCAGATACGTGCGGTCCGTGGGCCGCCTGGCCAGGTGTGCGCCTTCGACACGGCTCTCCTCCAGCAGGAGCGCGGCCTCGACGACACGGGGGTCCGCTCCGGCAGGCGCCGTCCAGACGGAGTGGGCCGCGTGCGCGGCCTCGTGGACGAACACGCCCCAGGCGGCGGGATACCGCTCCTCGTCGCCCACGATCCGCGGATGGATCTCGTGGGGCTTCAGCGGGGCGAACAGGCGGGCGTCGAACTCGACCTCGCCCAGGGCGGGGAAGAACGCGGCCGGTGCGCCGCTGCGCGTGCCGGGGCGGCAGGTGACGAGGAGGTCCTGGCGGCCGGAGAGGGCGACCAGCCGGTCGCCGAGTTCGGCTCCCACGCGCAGCCACGCGGCCGGGGAGGAACGGGGTTGCGCGGGCGGGGCGCCGTCGTCGTCCCAGCGCGCGAGGTCGGCGGCGTCGTCCCGGGTGGTGGCGGGGGGCTGGACGTGGTGGTGGGCGCTCATCGCGAGCGGCCCCGGTGTGCTGAGCCGGTGCCCGGGGGCTGCCGGGCGGCCGTGGCGGGGAGCTGCTTGCCGAGGGTGAGCGGCGCGACCTGTTGGACACCGGCGGCCTTGACGACGGCGTCGGCGACGGCGTCGCGATCCTCCACAGGAGCGATGCCGACCAGGTTCGCGAGCGCGGCCTTCGTGCCGAGAACGGCCTCGGTCTTCTGGTAGCTCAGCAGTTCCCGCAGTTGGGGGGCCCAGCCCAGCTCGCCGAGTTCGACCTGGCGGGCGAGGTGCCGGGCGACCCGGACCACCCGGGCATCGACCCTCAAGGCCAGGGCGAGGTCATAGTCCGTGCCGACCTGGATCTGCACGCTGAACCGGCTTGAGAGCGCCTCCGTCAGCACCGCGCCGTGGACGCCGGGATTGTGCCCGGCCACCACGTAGAACCCCGGCTCGGCCTTGATCGTCTCGCCCTTGTGGGCTTTGACCTGGATCTGCCGGCGCCCGTCCATCGCGGGATACAGCGCCGCCAGGACCTTCGGTGAGACCAGGGTGGCATCGTCGATCAGCAGGGCGCGGCCCTCGGTCATCGCGGTGACCAGCGGACCGTACTGAAAGACATAGCCTCCGCCGTCGGCCTGCGTGTACTCGCCGATCAAGTCGCCGACCGTGGTGTCGCCGTCACCGGCGACGGTGAGCAGGTCCGGGAACGCGGCCTCGACCAGACTCGTTTTTCCGGTACCCGGCGGGCCGTAGAGCAGCACCGGCACATCGGCGTCCCGCAGGCGATTCAGCGCCTCGACGTCAGGCAGGTCAGCCAGCTCCCGGGGATGGTAGAGCTGGCCCCCCGCGCGGCGGATCGGCCCGCTCCGTTTGGGCGTTGCTGCCGCGGGAATCATGGTGCGGGACGTGGCCGCCGTCTGGGCGCGGGGAGCGTGGGTGCCCGGCGGGCTGATCACCGCGGACTGCGCGGCAGCGGCGGTCTTCGCATTCGCGCGGAACGACGGTTGCCCGGATCCGCTCTGGCCGGCCTCGCCGCGCCGCACCAGGGTGAGGGCGGCGTTACGGACCGCGCCGTGGGAGTGGCCCAGAAGCCGGGCCATCTCCCCGATCGTGAGCGTGTCCGTCGGCCGGTCGGCCAGCAGCCGGGCCACCTTGGCCCGCAGTTCGCCGCCCTTGGTGCGCGCCGGACTGGCAGGCGGTCCGGGTGTGGTCAAAACGAAGTCCCTTCAACAGGTACGGATGTGGCCGGGGTTGGCGATGCACTGGAGAGGCCGGCTGCTTTCGGAGCGGATCACGGACAGTGGCGACCGGGTCAGCCTGCGCCTACCGGCCGACCGAGGGCTCGGTACAGGTGCAGGGGATGGCCGGCGACGCACAGCTCGCCGGGTGCCGAGCAGGCCCGTGCGCCCGCTCCGTACCGGGTTCCGTCGCCCGGCAGGCGCAGCCCGGTGCCTCTTCGAAGCCGTCCCGGAGCAGGATCCGCCGGGCGGCGGCGTTGTAGCCGGTGGTGGTGATCTCGCCGGTGATGGAGTGCCGGATCGGCATAAACGGCTCTGCTGGTGCTTCGGACAAGCTGGGTCTCCTATCGGTGGTGGCGGTAAAAGGGCGAGGTGTTGGACGAAGGCGGGAACGAAGAGCCGGAGTACGGCGCCGCGCCACGAGTCGCTGATGCCCGGACCGTGGGCATCAGCGACGGTGCGCGGGCATCGTGGCGGGTGGTGCCGCGACGGGGAGCGTTGTGGGAGTGGCCGGGTGGCCGGTGCCGGGAGGACGGTGGGCGTGCCGGGTCCGGTGGGGCGGCAGTACGGCCACGGTTGAGCTCAGGTCGTCACCGGCCTCCCTGAGTTCGGCGGTGAGAACGGCGAACTGCCGGGACAGGGCACCGAGCCGCCCCGCCACGCGCTGGGCGTGCTGGGTACCCAGGGCCTGGGCGAACTCCGCACAGACGCTGACGAATTCCTCCAGGCGGACCAGCTGGCCGCGTGAGAGCCCGTAGCGGTCGACGGCGGTCTCGATCGCCTCCGCCACATCCGATGCCCGGCGGGCCTCGCGGACGTCCTGGATCAGGGCCTGGAAGCTCACTTCCGCGGAGTGGACACGCTCCGCGTAGGGGGAGGCGCTGGGGTGCAGCACGCCGGGCGGAACGGGGGGAGGGCTCGCGCCGATGGCCTCCAGCTCGTCCTCGTAGTGCCCCAGGACCTGTACGTCCGGGCTGTCGAGGTCTCCCGCGAGGGCCACCGCCGTGAACGTCTCGTCCTCGTGCTCAAGGACGGCGATGGTGATGAGCCGCTGGTCGGCGTCGTACCAGGACTCATACGGGGTGAGGCGGCCGGAGGACCGTGCCGCCCGGGCTATCTGCGTCCACTCCCGTAGTTCGTCGCTGGACAGCGCGGTGGCCGCAGGCGCAGCTTGGTGTTGGTCGGCCAGGTCGCAGGCGGTGTTTGTGTGCTCGGCCCATATCACGAGATGGGGCCACATGGCCTGCTGCGCGGTGCGGGCGGCCTCGCTGCCCGGCTCGGAGGCTGCCTGGGACAAGATCTGCTCGATCTGGTCGGCCGCGTACTGGAGGTCGTCCAGTCGCGCGGACCATTCGGTGTGGTACCGGGCGGGCGGCAGGCTGTCCAGTGCGCCGCGGGCCGCCGTGAGCAGTGTCCCGGTGTGCTGCATGAGGATGGTCCGGTAGACCTCGGAGGCGGCGTGGTCGCGTTCGGCGACTGCCTCGGCGGCGGCGCGGGCGTCGATGACGGCTCCGTGCCGGTTGCGCAGGCGGTCGAGAACGGACTCGCAGCGCAGGTGTATGACCGAGAACCGCAGGGCGAAGTCGCGGGCTCGGCTGACGGCGCCTGCGGACGGCTGGGGCGAAGCGGGGATCTGTGCCTCCTGGGACAGTAGTTGAGGGACGGTCCGTGTGGGTCTACGCGCGTACGTCCGGCGCCGTGTGTGTCGGTGTGCGGATGGCCGCGGCGAGGGTGAGTGCGGCGCCGAGCGCGGGAAGGACGGGTCCGCCGAGAGGGTGCGCGGCGAGAGCGCCGCCCAGGGCGGTGCCCAGAGCGTGTCCGGTGCCGCCGGCGAGGATGAGCCACGCGTACGCCTCCGCCCGCCGTCCTGCCGGGGCCAGCCTCTGCACCGTGAGGACGACGCTGGTGGTGACGACGGTGTGGAACAGGCCGGGCACGGCCATGGCCGCCACGGTGACACCGCTCGCCGGGTGGTGGTGCGCGGCGATCAGGGGGACGAACCAGGCCACTTGGAGCGCTGCCGCGCCGGTGACCAGGTGTCGTCGGGTGCTTGCGCGGTGGAGGTGGCGGGCGAGCAGGATGCTCCCGGTCAGGGCGCCGAGGGAGAAGACGGCCGGTATCAGTCCGGTGAGGGCGGCGTCGTTGTTCTCGTCGGCGAGCCGGACGGCCCACACGTTCATCGCGCCGGTCGCCAGGCCCGTTCCGGTCAGGACGGCGACCAGGCCGCCGAGCCAGGCCGTGAGCAGTTGTCCGGACCTCCGTACCGGGCGGCCGGCCGGGTGCCATGACCGTGCCGGGACGGAGATGAGGACGCCCGCCGCGCCGGCCAGCCCGAGGGCGGCGGCCGCAAGGATCGCGGCGTCGGGGCCGTGCGCGGCGGCCAGGCCGCCGGTGAGGAGGGGGCCGGTGATGAAGACGAGGCCGGAGCACGTGCTGTCCAGAAGGACGGCGGCCCGTCGTTCTGCGGGGTCGGTCAGTATCCGGGGCCACAGGGCCCGCAGGCCCGCCTCCAGAGGGGGCGCGGTCAGCGCGGCGAACACCACCACCGCCACGGCGACGGCCCGGTGCGCTCCAGCGGCTTGCGGGAGGGCGAGCAAGGTGGCGGCGTGCAGGACGGCGCCCGGTCCGGAGACCCGCACGGGCCCGTACCGGTCCAGCAGCCTGCCCTTGCCCGGCTGGGACAGAGCGGCGGTCAGCGAGTAGACGGCGCCGAGCAGCCCGCCGGTGGCGAGCGACCCGCTGGCCGTAGTGATCAGCAGGATCACCGCTATCGGCACCATGACGGTGGGGAGACGCCCGACCATCGTGGCCGTCAGCAGCCGGACGACATGGGGGCGGGACAGGACCACCCGCAGGGGGCCGCGCGATGGGGAGGGCGGTTGTTCGGCGGAGCGTGGCGGAGAGATGAGGGGGCTTTCGAGTCGGGAGGGGAGGGTGGGGCGGTGCCCGTGCGGTATCGGCCGGCTGCTCCGGGGTGTTACCTCTGCGGGTGTGATCCGGCTGCCTGTCCAGGAAGTCCTGGGGGCAGTGCCGGGGCGGTCTTTGCCGGTGGCGGTGTGTCGGCGAGGTGGGGATCGAGCGTGTCGATCATGTCGGCGATACGGGTCCCGTGTTCGAGCCACGCCTCCAGTACCCGGGCTGTCCGCCTCACGTCTGCCGGTATGCCGGCACCGAATACTTCTTCGGCGCGGTCGAGGGCCGCGGCCGACTGTCCGGACAGCGGCCGGGTTCCGGACCCGCGCAGATGTTGGAGCAGGTAGGGCACGTGCTGGCTTGCACCGGCCGCCAGGGGGAGCAGGTCGGGCCATCCTTCGCTGGCCCGGGCCTCACGGATCCCGTTCAGCACGGTGTCCAGCATCCGCCGGTGGCCCTCGACCAGGGCCCGGTCGTAGGAGGGCAGCAGTCGCCCGGTGACCTGCGCCCGCGCGGCGGGAATGGTTTTCGCGGAGATGCTGGCGGGCTGGCGTACGTCGAGGGAGGGGAACTCGGAATGTGGGGCGATCGCACCGACGAGGACCGTGTCGTCCCAGGGCCGCGCCACCACCACGAGCTCGCGGCCGGCGTGGTCGGAGAAGAATGCCGCAGCGGGCATGTCCCGGAGGTGGGACCTTGTGGCCACAGGCAACGGGCCGCCGGGCACTGACCAGGCCCGGTCCAGACTTTGCCGGGCATCGGAGTGCGGGAGCTGGAGATGGCCCACGGCCAGTTCCCACGTTCCGGGAAGCCCCTGGGCGATGCGGCGCGCGGTGTCACCGATGAAGGGCCGGTCGGTGGTGCCGACGCGGGCCCCGAAACGGAAGGCGACGATATGCAGGTTGTCTATGGCCCGGCGGGCCATCTCGGGATCGGACAGGGGAAGGGTGTGGATGCCCTCGTAGGTTTCCTCGAATGCGGCAAGGTCGAGCACAGCGCGGGCCCAGTCGTATCCGGGACCGGCGGGCACGGCGACGAGCCCGTCCTCGGGGCTGAGGTGGAGGGTGATCTCAGCGCTGGTTGGCAAGAGGTACTCCGGAACGGTTCGGTGGCGAGGGGCACCACGGCTGGGCCGGTGGCGTCCGCGACGGCGACGGGACGGTCAGCGGCTTCTGCCCGCCCGCCGTACATCGGCTGTGGCTGCGGGTGCCGGGGCGGGTGGTGGCACGGGGGAGGCCGTGGTGGTGAGTTGGGGGGAGCGGGTTGTGGCGGCGCGGGCGAGCCGGGTCTGCCGGGCGGTGGCGAGCAGCTCCGGCAGATCGTGCTCGGATGCCGGGTCGAGGGTGTAGTCGGCGTGGACGGTGAACCCCTGGACGCGCAGGTCGTGGACGGCCTGGCGGGCGCGCCGTGTGCCGTCGCGGCCGGGGTCGGTGAGCCGGTAGAAGCCGGGCCGGTCGGGCACCGTCTCGAACTGCTCGCGGGTCAGGTACCAGTCGGCGAGGTGGGCGGGCATGTCGGCCCGGGCGGACGCGGCGATCCCGTATTCGGGATGGGTGCCGATATGGAACTGGGAGAGCAGGATGCCTCCTTGGACTTTCAGCGGTGGCGGGTGGGCCCGGAGGCGGGCGGCAGGGCGGGGACGGTGCCGGTAGCCGGGAGCGGGGCGCTGCCCGGGGCATGCACGCGGGTGTGGTGCAGCAGGGCCTGCTGGTAGGCGGACAGGTATTCGATGATCTCGGCAGCGGCCTGGCGGGGGTCCTGGGGCAGGACGATGCTCGTCGGCGCGTGAGGATCTTCGAAGTTGTCGTCGAACCCGTCGGGAGCGAATGCCCCGGCGACGTACCCGGCGGGGTGGCCTGGGCGCTCGACGATCAGCAGATCGACGCCCGCGGCCGGGTTGGTGAGCTTCGCGGCGTGGGTGACCTGCCCGGCTTGAACGGCGTGGATCAGGTCGCCGGAGTCCCACAGCCACGGCACCAGGTCCTCCTGCCACACCGGGTGGCTGTAGACCTCGACGGCCGTGACCCACGGTCCGGGGAGCTGGCGGGCGATAGTGCCGGCGACGTCGCCGAGGTAGGGACGGGTGCTGGTAACGACGGCGGCCCGGTGCCGGCGGGCGAAGTAGACCAGTGTGGCGAACGCGAGCTCCGCTGCCTTCCGGTCGGCGGCGGGACGGGTGTAGACCCCGTTTCCGGTCCGCTGCCATCCGGCGGCCCGCAGGGCGGTTTCGGCCCACTTGTACTGCTCGCCGGTGGCGACGGCGGCAATCTGTGGACCCTCGCGCAGGGAGAGGGCGATCCGGGCGGGCGGCGTCGAAGCGGCGTGGGAGGTCAAGGCCCTTCTCTCCGTTTCACCGTGCCTTCGCGCTGCCCTGGGCGGGACCCGGGGGCTGGGGAGGGAGACCGGTAGTGGTTTGCGCGGGCTTGGCGGGTACGGGGCGGGTGGTGATCAGGGGGGCGAAGGCCGGATGCCGGGCGAGGCCGGCCGGGCGGATGAGCGGTTCGGGCGACAGGGTTTGTTCGAGTGCGGAGGCGACGACGAACAGAGGGGTGTCGTGGGTGAAGGACACCGCCCACAGGGATCCTGCGGGGTGGGTCGCGAAGAGGTGCCAGGCGATGGTCGGGTCGTCGCGCAGTGGTGGGGCCGGGTCGTCCGGTGCGTGCTGAAGCGCTGCGGCGTATCCGTCGGTAGACCTCATGCCGGCGACGCCCGGGCCGTGGACGAACTCCCAGTCCCCGGCGTCAGCGAGCAGCGTGATCGGCTGTTCCGGGACGGCGGCGATGTCGTAGACCAGATGGTCCGGATCGGTCTCCAGCGCGGTAGTGATCGTGGTGGTGAGCGTGGTGAGGATTTCGACGGGGGTGTTGCCGGCGATATCGGCCCGCCACCGGACCGGGGCGCCGGGCCCGGTGCGGGCGGTGATCACCAGGTGCGGACCGAAGCTCTCGGCGGCCTGGTCGTGGCGTACGACGATCCGCTCGCACGGGCTGGTTACGACCGCAGTTGGCCCGTCGGTGTGGAGGGTCCAGCCGGTGTTCTCGGCGAGGGCGTTGAGGTGGTCGCGGTGATCGGAGGGAGGGCTGGCCGCCAGATAGCGCGGGCTCACCTCGTACAGGTCTTGGGACACAAGGACTCCAGGAGGCGGGGGGAGAGCTGGTTCACCGGCGGGCGGCTCGGCGTTGAGGGGCGCCTTCGGCCGCTGGCGGTGTGGCGGACGCGGGCGCGGGGGCGGGTGTGGGCTGGCGGTCGGCGAGGGGGGCGGGTCGGCCGGGTGCCCAGTGGGCGGGGTTGTCGCTGATGAGGGACAGCGGGTCGGTGTCCCAGTCGACGAGGGGGCCGCGTTCGTACGCCGTGACGGCGATGACCTCGATGCCTTCCGGGTGAAGGATGTAGCCCCATTGCAGGTCCGTGTCGGCGGCCGTGGTTTCGGTGACCGTCATGCGGACCGGTGGTGACCCGTCCGGGGTGATGAGGTGGTCGAGTGTGCGGCTGGGCCACACTTCTCCGCCGGTCAGGAGGGTGAGGGTCTGGACCGGGGCCCCGTTGAGGAGGTCGCTGCCGAGTTCGTCCCAGCCGACGGCGACGTCGTCCACGAGATGCCGCGTCATGACGGTCAGGTTCCGGCCGAAGCGGTACTGGAATGCGGCAAGGAGCAGGGGGAGTCTGGAGGCGGGGGCGCCGTCGAGGTGCACGTAGATGCCGGTGTACCCGTCGGGGGTGGGGCGGGCAATGAACGAACGGGTCGTCAGAAGGCGGCTCCGGATGGTGAGGGTGGACTGCCGGCCCGGTGGCCCCGGCCCCGGTGGGCGGATTTCGGGGTCCGGGGCCACCGGCGGCGTCGCGGGCGTGGTGCGGGTGCTGTTCGGTGCCGGGTCAGGCTGCGAAGAGCCCGGGCTGGTCGGGTTCTTCGGGTTCGTCGTCGGTGTCGTTCCAGCCGAAGGCGGCGCGTTCGAGGTCGATGAGGCGGACGATGCCGGTGTGGGTGCGGAAGGCGTCGGTTCGCTGGTCGACGTAGTCCTGGACCTCGTCGTCCGCTCGGTCGACGCGGGCGCGGTTGCGCCTGGAGAGGCGGCTCCAGGCCAGCAGGTCGGAGTCGGTGGCCTGGTCCATCCACACCCAGACGCCGTTGCCGGGCTTGATCAGGTCCCGGGGGTGGAAGAGCGTATCGGCCCGCCGGCGCCGGGGGTTGCGCTGCTCTCCGAATCCGGTGACGAGGCTGCTGGCCAGCTGGCCGAGAGCGGCCGTTTTGGTGTGGTGGTCGAGGTCGTCGCTCGTGAGCTGTTCACGGACCGCCACGGTGAGTTCGCGTTTGCTGACCCGCCCGTCGGCGTCGGTGAGTGCGATGGCGCACTGCTCGACGATCTGCTGCAGGCGGGTGTTGGTGGTGGGTTTCACGGCAGGTCACGCTCCTGCCAGACCTGGTCCATTTCCGTGAGCGCGGTCATGGCGTGGGCGATGGTCTCGCGGGTGATGGGCGTACCGGAGGCGAACGCGGGGTCGTACCGGATGAAGGTCCTCGTTCCGCGGGCCTGGGCGAGGGGTGGCACGATCTCCTCCAGCAGCCGGGTCGCGACCCGGCGCTGCCGCTTGTCCTCCTCGACCCGCGCGGTGCGCTCGGCCCACGCCCCGGCGAGCGTCAGGTCGCCTTCGACGACCCGGTCGGCCAGTTCGGGGTCCTCCTCCCGCAGCCGGGCGAGCTGCACCTCGGCGCTGTTGGCCTTGGCCTTGTTCTCCTGCGCGGTGGCGTATGCCTCGTTCAGTCCCATGGCGCCGGCGATGACCGGGTCCACGAGATGGGGGGCGTGCTGGAGGACCATGCCGGCCCGGCCCATGACGGCGACGGCGACTCCGAGCTGTTCCCCGAGGGAACGCGCGGTCTGTTCCCTGGAGGAACAGCGCTCTTGTTCCCCCAGGGAACGGGCCTTGACCGAGATCATCGCGGCCTGGCCCTTGGTGAGGCTGCGGCGCCGGAGGTTGACGGACAGGACGTAGATGTCGGGGTCGTTGCCCTCATAGGTGATGAAGGCCGGTTCGACGTGGGCCTGTTCGCAGGCGGCGAGCCGTCCGCGGCCGTCGAGAATTCGTCCGTGACTGTCCAGGACGATGGGCTGCAGCAGTCCGTTGTCGCCGATGTCCTGGGCGAGGGCGGCGAGGTCGTCCTCGTCGAGCGGCGGAAGGAGGGATGTGGTGGGGTGAGATTCTATGTTGTGCTCCTGTGGCGGTGTGATCAGGCTTGGCAGGGCTGGGTGTGGTGTCGGTGTCTGCGGGTTTACCGTGGGTTGTCCGGGCGGTTCGGGGTGCCGGGGGCTTGTTCGTCCGGCGGGGTTCTAGTGCATGCGGGCGTCGGTGTCGAAGAGCTGTCGCTCGTGCGGGTGCAGAAGATGTTGAACGATGAATGATCGTCCGGCGACGCGCCAGAGTCCTCGGCCGCGGTTGAGGTGGGCGATGGCCTGGGTTTCGACGGTGGTGAGGCCGAGGAGGCCGGCGGCTGCCTGTAGTTGGTCGGTTTCCTGGCGGTAGATGATGCGGGTGGAGCAGTCGGCGAGGAGTCCTTCGGCCAGTGCGCGTCCGCGGGATCCGGCGTCGCCCGCGGTGAGGAGGTCGGACAGCCGGTGGATGACCATGAGGTTGGCGATGCCCAGTCCCCGGGAGAGTTTCCACTGGGACTGCATGCGCTGGAGGAGGCCGGGGTGGCGCATGAGGCGCCAGGCTTCGTCGTAGACGATCCAGCGCCGGCCGCCGTTCGGGTCGGTGAGCGCGCTCTCCATCCAGGCGGAGGCGCAGGTCATGGCGAGGACGAGGGCGGTGTCGTCGCCGGATCCTCCGAGCCGGGAGAGGTCGATGGTCAGCATCGGCGAGCCGGGGTCGAAGACGGCGGTGGAGGGTGCGTCGAACATGCCGGCGAGGTCGCCGTGGACGAGACGGCGGAGCGCGTGGGCGAGGTCGCGGGCGGCGTCGCCGAGCCGTCCCGACAGGGCCCCGCCCGCGATGTCCAGGAGGCCCGGGTTGTTGAGGGTGGTGGCGATGTCACCGAGCAGCGGGGCCCGTCCGGTTGCGGTGGCGTGGGAGACGACGGCGTCGAGGGCGACGTCGAGAGCGGTGTGTTCCATCGGGGCGAGGTCCCGTCCCAGGACGGTCCGGGCCAGTGAGCCGAGGAGCAGCAGGCGGCGCTTGCGGATCTCGCCCGCCCACTCCTCCTCCGGAACGGACACCGGACGCGGGGCGGCGTCCAGCGGGTTGAGCCTTCCCGGGAGGCCGGGGCCGAGGGCGATGGAGGTGCCGCCGAGCGCGGCGGCGACCGGCGTCCATTCCCCCTTCGGGTCGCAAGGGACGTATACGCGGTAGCCGAACGCGATCGAGCGGAGCGCGAAGCTCTTGGCCAGGGCCGACTTGCCCTGTCCGATCACGCCCGCGAGCAGGATGTTGGGGTTGGTGAACCCTTCGATTTTCCCGTAGAGGGAGAACGGGTCGAAGGAGAAGGCGGCTTCGGCGTGGACGTCGCGGCCGATGTAGATGCCGTCGGCGCCGAGTCCGCCCTCGGCGAGGAACGGGTACGCCCCGCTGGCGATGGCGGTGGTCATACGGTGTGCGGGGAGCTTGAGCCGGGATCCGCGGGCCGAGGCGGGCCCGGGCCGTCCGGCGAGTCCGTAGAGAGGTGGGGGCAGTGGCTCCTCGGCCGGAACGGTTCCGTGGTGGGCGGTGGCGCGGTCTCGGGCCTTGGCGGTGGCTTCGGCGAGCTGGCGGCGGGCCTTGCGGCGGCTGGACCGGTTGGTGCCGTGCGGGGTGAACAGCGGGGAGGCGGAAGCACGGCGGGCTCGGCGGGCGGGCCGGTGAGGCATCGGGTTTCCGTTTCGGCGGTGCTGTCCGCTCATGAAGCCGGGGCGGTATGGCCGTGGAGCGGTGTGTGGTCGGCGGGGGTGGTCTTGCGGCGGACGACGTGGCCGGTGGCGAGGTGCCGGTGGCAGATCGTCAGGAACGGTGGGCCCTCCGGCAGCCGCCGGGGCTCGCAGTCGCCACCGGAGGCGGTGCTGGTGCTGGTGCTGGTGGGGAGGGTGTGGAAGGCGTCGTGCACGGCAGCGCCGGCCTGCCAGATACGGGTGTGCGCGGTGGCGAGCAGGCGGCCCGCGGCCGGATGCGGGGGCCGGGTGGTGGCGGTGAGCTTGTCGAGGAGCTGGTGGAGGGCGGTGAGGTGGGCGTGGAGGGTGTCGAGATGAGTACGGTCCGCGGACCGGTCCGCGCCCGTGCGGCTGTGGTGGCGCAGACCGGCGGTCGCGGCCCGCAGGAACGGCAGCCCATCCGGGGGTGAGGGTGTGGTCAAGGTGTCCTAACGGCCGAAGATCCGGGGGAGGTCGGAAGCAGACGGCGATACGGGCATGCTCACAGGGCGATGCGGGCGAGAGGGAGGGCGCTGGTGGTGAGGGCGGCGGGCTGCTGGTAGTCCAGGCGGCGGAGGTCGACCTGGGCGGATCCGGCGGCGGTCTCGATCTGCGCGCACGCGGCGTCGAGGAGGGCGTCGGTCTCCGCGGACACGGTGAGCAGCCCGGTCAGGTCGACGTCGGCGTGCCCGGCGATGAGCTGCCGTTCGCGGGCCTTCGCGTCGGCGTACTCGACGCTGTCGGCCTCGGAGTCGACCATGCCCCGCCTCCTGCGCTCGTTGGCGTCGGCGACGATGCTGGCCTTGGTGCGCTGGACGTCCCGCAGCGCCGCCTCCAGCTTCTGCGGCACGTATATAAGGGAGAGGCTGCGTCGCACTCCGGCGGAGAACATGAGCCCGTGCAGGAAACCGGGGGAGGTTTCGGTGCGGGGCCAGTTCTCGATCCAGTAGGTGGCGTGCCGGGCGGTGTCGGTGATGACGCGGTCGTGTTCCTCGATCTGGACGACGGGCCCGGCGGCGGCGGGGTCGGCCTCGGCCTTCCCGCTGTCGGACCACTGCTGGAGGCGGGCGAGCGAGGCCGGGTCGTAGGTGGTACGGATCACGGCGGCGATCTCGTTCGCGGTGAGCCAGCCGGTCACGGTCAGCCCGGCATTCCGGACGGCCTGGGCGACGGAGGCGGTGGTCTGCTCCAGCACGATGAACGCACCCGGAAGCCCGCCGCCTGCCTGGTTGATGAGGCGTTTGGCGGCGCGGAGGTCGAGGGAGATCGCGAGGTACGCCTCGTGGGGGGCGGCGGCCGGGCCGGCGGCGGCGACGAGGTCCGTATACACCTGCCCGGCGACGGGGGTGTCGGGGTGGCCGTGCCGGGTCCAGTGCCGGGCGAGGGTGTCGCCGGAGTCGGGGACGGTGCGCTCCAGGACCTGGACCGCCGCGATGTTCCCGTTGCGGGAGATGCTCGCCAGGGCCCTGCCCCAGCCGTTCACGTTGGCGTTCTGGGTGGCGGGGTCGAGGAGAGCGAAGGCGCGGGAGGAGGCGCGGGCGATGGCGGTGAGGGTACGGCGGTGGGGGTCGTAGACGGCGGCTGCTTCGGAGCCGTGCGGGGTGACGACGCGCAGCGATGCGCTGGTGCCGGGGAGGTGGAGGACACCGTCCTGGCGGGGGCGGGAGACCGGTCGGGCTAGCCACAGGGTCTGTCCGGTACGGCGGCGGTAGGCGTAGCGCAGGATGACCGGTGCCCAGTCGACCAGGGACCGGCCCCGGCGGCGGACCAGGACGAGGGCGGCGACCGCGGCCCACACCGGGGCGAGAGCCGCGGCGCCGGTCAGGCCGGTGGACACCACGGTGACCATCAGCAGGGCGAGCGCGGCGGAGGTGAGCAGGAGCTGGGGCAGGGACAGCCCGAGGAGGATCCCGCGCCGGGAGCGGTGCGGAAACTTGACCGTGAGCGGGGCGACAGCGGTATCAGACAAGGAGGGGAACCGTTCCGGAGACGCGGGGCGGACAGGGGGCGGAGCGCCGGGGGCGGAACACCGGAGGTGGTGGTGTCCCGCCCCCTGCCGCATGTGAGGCGCGGGGGTTAGTCGCCGGTAGGTGACGGGCCGGCGGCCGTGGGACCGGCCGCCGGGCGGCCGGTGCTGTCCGGTGCGGGCGGGGCGCCCTGCGGGGGCGGCGACGAGGCACCGGTCCCCGGCAGGGACTCACCGGGAGCGCGCGTGTTCACGGCGGGCTCGGTCGCTCTGGGCCCGGGCTGGGCGCCGGTGGGGTCGGACTCTCCAGGGCGGTCGTCGCTGGTGGCGGACCGTACCGCCTTCTCCAGACCCTGGACCGCGGTGTCGGCGCCCGGCGAGAGACCGCCGGTCCCACCACTGCTGTCGCCCTGCTGCTCTCCGCCACCGGTGTTGCTGGTTTCGCTGCTGGTGGGCATGGAGGTGGAGGCGATGTCGCCGGGAAACTCCGGAACGGAATCCGGCCCGTGCGGCGCGGCGCCACCGGCTGCTGCTCCGGCTCCGCCGGTCGCTGCCGTCGCGGCGGCCTTCCGCGCGGCCTGCTCGGTGTACTGGCGGGCGACTTGGGCACCGGCGCCGCCGGCGCGGTGGATGGATTCGCCGTCGGTGCCCTCGGCCGCCCAGTGCACGAACTTGAACGTCGCGTACGGGGACAGCAGGACGAGGCACATGATGACGATGCCGGCCATGACGTCGGCGAGAGCGGCGATACCGTCCTCGGACTGGGTGTTGCCCATGGCGGATGCGCCGAGGAGGAAGATCACCGTCATCACCAGCTTGGAGACGACGAGGGTGGCGGTGGCCTCGATCCAGCCGCGGCGCCACCTGCGGGTTGCTTCCCAGCCCCCTCCGGCCGCCGCGAAAACGGCCAGGGTCACGAGGACGAGGATTCCGACTTTGCGGACCATCATCACGCACCAGTACAGGAACGCGCCGATCGCGGCTCCGAGCGCGGCGAAAGTCGGAACGAGCCAGCCGAGTCCGGACAGGGCCCCGATTTGACTGACCTTGACCATACGGCGTACGGAGTCCTCGACCGAGGTGTTCGCGGCTCTGAAGAGTCCGTCCGAGAGGGCGTCGACGACTTCGATGGCGACCGTGGTCAGGGCGATGGCGGTGAACGCGAACAGCACGCCGCTGGCCGTGCCGGTGAACGCCTGACTGAGGGCCTGGCCGTCGCGTTTCATCGCGGCCCGCACGAGCTGGGCACAGAACGTGGCCACGAGGACGACGAGGCCGATGGGCAGCAGGAGTTCGTAGTTGTCGCGGAACCATCCGGCGTTCAGGTCGATGCTGGTGGTCGCGTTGACGGCGTCGGCCGCCAGTTCCGCCGCGGCGGCGGCGAGTTCACCCGAGCTTTTGGCGATCCAGTTACCGATGCCCTCGGTGATGGCCTTGCCGGGATCGGTGACGAAGTCGATCGCGTCGGCTGCGTCGCAGATCTTGTCCGCGACCGGGAGGGAGCAGAAGTCCACTGAACCGGGACCTCCTTATCTGTCAGGTCAGTGGGCTAAGGGGCAACGCGGGGCGCGATCGACACCAGGCCGCAGTACGTGCTCGGCCGGCACTGGACGGCGAGAGTGACCGCACGGTCCTCCGCGCCGCCCCCGCCGTCCTTCCAGCCGATGGTCTGCTTGCCGGTGACCGTGACCGCGTAGATGTACGCCTCGGTCAGCGCCGCCGGGTCCTCGGCCAGTGCCTGCTTGAACGTCGACGGGAACTTCGCGTCCGTGACCGTGGCTGTGGCGTGCTGGGCGTTGTCCCGCATCCGCGACCACAGCACCGGATCCGGCACCTGGGACCGGATTCCGGGCCAGTCGGTGTACTTGGTCTCCGGCGACATCCAGCCGCGCATCCCGGCAAGCTGCTGATCACGACTGGTGGTACGGGTGTCGTACGACCAGAGCATCCCGGCGGCGGCCCGGGCGTAGGCGAGGGGATCGTCGAGCCGGGGCGGGGCCGCCACCGAACCCGTCCCCGGTACCGGCGGGCCGAGGCGGTCCTTCGTGGCCGGGGCGCTGCTCGCGGCAGCGGGGGTGGTGGTGCGGTTCTGGTCCTGGTCGCCGGTGGTCCAGGCGACGAGAGCGGCGAGCGCGACCAGCACGGTGATCGCGACCGCGACGGCGGTGATCCGCCGCCGGGGCGACCAGTGGCCGGTATGGCGGTGGAGCGCGGAGGTGCGGGATGGCTTCATTAGTTGACCTGGGTCCCCAAGTTGCTGAAGAACTCGACCACACCGTTGGCGGCGCCGAGGCCGAGCGCGGCACCGGCGCTCACGAGGGCGCCCTTCTTACCGGTGGACTCGGCCTGGTGACCGCCGGAGTGGTGGCCCCAGGCCCACACACCCAGCGATACGGCCAGGGCGCCGACGACGGCGACGATGCCGAACAAGTTGATCGAGGAGACGACGTCCTTGAGGACATCCAGACCGGGGAGACCACCGGCGGCCGGCTTGATACCCGGATCGAAGGCGAGATGGGCCACACGGCCGGAGACGGACATGGGTATGACGGCACTCCTTGCATACACAGGCCGTTGACCTGTGGGAATGTGAGCGGAAGGGAAGAGGGGAGGGGCTAGAGGACGCGGCGCACGGTGAGGATCGTGGTGTCCGCGACGGGCTCGATGCGCACGACGGTCCCGGTCCTGGGGGCGTTGATCAGCAGCCCGGAGCCCATGTAGAGGCTGACGTGTTCGGGGCGGACGGCGGTGCCGCGGGAGAAGATCAGGTCACCGGGCTGCAGGGCCTTCGCGGAGACCGCCGTGCCCTCCTTGACCTGGGTGTATGTGGTGCGGGTCAGGGTGACCCCGGCGGCGGCGTACGCCTGCTGCGTGAGGCTGGAGCAGTCGCACCGTCCCATCGGGTCCGGGCCGCGCGGGTCAGTACAGTAGCCGCCCCACTGGTAGGGGGTGCCGAGCTGGCCCATCGCCCAGCGGATCGCCTTCTGCGCCCGCGGGTCGGCGTCCTCCGGGATTTCGTACCCCTTGGGCACCGTGCCGGGCGGGATCGGCCCGAACTCGGCCCCGTTCTCCCCGGGCACACACCCGGAATCGGGGCTGGTCCCGTCCGGGGTGGTGCCGCCTTCGGGCAGGACGGCGACGATCGCTGTTTGCAGGGCGCGGGAGAGCGGCTCCCACTGGGCGTAGGCGTCCGGGTATCCCGAGCGCTGGACCGCCTGGGCGGCCTGGGTGATCGTCATCGACTCCCACCCCGCCACCTTCAGCAGCCCCTCGTAGAACTTCGTGGACGCGTAGACGGGGTCGCGTACCTGTTCCGGGGTTCCCCAGCCCTGGCTGGGGCGCTGCTGGAACAGGCCGAGTGAATCCCGGTCGCCGTAGTTGAGGTTCCGGAGCCGGGACTCCTGGAGCGCGGTTGCCAGCGCCACGACCTGACCCCGCCCCGGCACCTCCATGGAGATACCGGTGGCGACGATCGTCTTCGCGTGGGGGATCTGCTCGTCGGGCAGCTCCAGGCCCTCGATCCGGATATCGGCGTCCGCGCCCTCACCGCCGAGGATCGCGGCGACCTGTTTGGCCACCGCCGCGGTGTCGACATCCGAACCCGGCACACAGGACGCGGCGTTGACCGCGGCGCCGCTTCCGGCCGCGGCCACGACAGCCACGCCAGCGATCAGGAGAGGGGAGAGGCAGAACACACCGACGGCGGCAGCCAGTCCCTTCAACCGGATCCGCCTCCCGAACGGCGGTCGGCGGTCGGCGGGCGGATGTCCGGCGGTTCAGGGCATGGGGGTGTCACGGATGGTCCTTTGGTGAGGTCCGGCCGTTTTGTGTCCGCGTCAGCGGTGGGAAGGGGGAGGCGGCCGGTGATGGGCGATTTCGGGGCCTGCACGGGGATGCGAGTTGCCGCTCGCAGCCCCCGCCGAGGGGGGAATCAGAGGTGCTGGGACACGGAGCCTCCGTGGACAGGGAAAAGGGGGGTGGGGTGGGCAGCAGCGGTGTTCGCCGGCCCGGTTCCAAAACTCTAGGGCCGGATCCCCGGTTGGCGAAGTAGTTCCCGCGCGGGACCTGTCACCCGTGGATCGGGTCCGGTGGCGATAGCGGTCAACCGGGGATCGTGCCCTACAGTTTTTGTTATCCCCCAGCACGCCCTTCCACGGTCATGCGCGCTTCTCCCTGCCCGCCTGCCGCCCGTGGACTCCTTGTGCGGCGCCGAGGGGGATTCCCCCACCCTGTTCCCGACCGATTCCGGGGTTCCCTTTTGCCTTTTTCCCTCCACCAGGGCGACGCCCTGACCATCCTGTCCGGGCTGCCGGACGACAGTGTCGATTCCGTCATCACCGACCCGCCGTACAACTCCGGCGGGCGCACGGCGAAGGAGCGCACCGGCCGGACCGCGCGCCAGAAGTACACCTCCGCGGACGCCGGGCACACGCTGCCGGACTTCACCGGCGAGAACATGGACCAGCGCAGCTATGGCTTCTGGCTCACTCAGGTCATGACCGAGGCGCACCGCCTCACCAAGACCGGCGGTACCGCGCTTCTGTTCACCGACTGGCGTCAGCTCCCCGTCACCACGGACGCGATCCAGGCGGCGGGCTGGCTGTGGCGAGGCGTTCTGGCCTGGCACAAGCCCCAGGCCAGGCCCCAGAAGGGCCGTTTTAAGCAGTCCTGCGAGTTCATCGTCTGGGCGTCCAACGGTCCGATCGACGGGGCTCGGAACCCGGTCTATCTGCCGGGTCTGTACTCGGCGTCGCAGCCCTCGGGCAAGGACCGCAAGCACATCACCCAGAAGCCCGTGTCGGTGATGCGCGAGCTGGTGCACATCGCTCCGCCGGGCGGCACCGTGCTCGATTTCTGCGCCGGCTCCGGTTCGACCGGGGTCGCGGCCCTGCTGGAGGGCCGCGACTTCATCGGCGTCGAGAAGACCAAGCACTACGCGCAGATCGCCGCCGACCGGCTCACCGAAACCCTGCAGCAGACCCGTACCCAGGACGAGTTCGTTCTTTCCGCCTGACACAGCCAGACCGTGCGGCACGGGCCGGAGGTATTCGCGATCCGGCCTGTGCCGTACGCGCCGGTGTTGTAGCAATCGATCCCCGGCTGGTGAAATCGGGGATCAAGGAGACCTGAACTTTTGGCTGACCCCATAGACCCCCTCGACGAAGGGGAGATAGAGCCCATTCGGTTTCCCGAGTCCGGCCTGGAGAGTATTGAGGCGGATGTACGCAGGCTCTTGGACCGCACGGCGGAGCAGGCGCGGCAGCTCGACAGCCTCTCCGCCGTCCCCGGGGGTGATTCCGTCCTAGGCAGCGGTCCCTCACCGTTCGCCGGCTTCGGTCTCCCAGCGGGGTTTCCGGGAATGCCGGGTATGCCTCCGCCGCCACCTCCGCCTCCGGAGCCGAAGCCGATCCTCGAACTCGACGGCGAGGCCCTTGAGGACGAGGTCGACGCTCTGACGGACTGGGTCGACGGCTTCCTTCTGCCCGCCTACGGGGCGGAGGTCACCACCGCGGCGCCGTGGTGCGACCGGTGGCAGGAGCACCAGGACGTCACCGCATGGCTGCACGCCCTGTGGATGGCCTACCAGCAGCACAAGGAGCCCGATGCCGGGCTGTCCGGGATGCTGGTGTGGCACCGCGACTTCCTCACCCACACCATGGCCGCCGTACGGGCTCCCGGCGGGCCGCTGTCGGCCTGTATGACCGATCCGGACCGGCCCGCCCACCGGCTGCTGCCCGGACCCAAGCCCTCCACCCGCGCCCCGCGGCCCGCACCGGCGGACCGGTCCGGGGAGAGCAGCTCATGACGGCGATCTCGGGGCTCAGCCTTGACCCCCGGCTGGTCACCGACCTCCTGGGCGCGCCCGAGGCGGTACGCGAGCACGCCCTCGCCCGCCTGCCCGAGCTGACCACCGGCACAGCACCGGGCGGAGTGCGGCTGCCGGGCGGGCTGTCCGGCCTCCGCGAACTGCCGCTCGGCGACGACGCCCAGTGGGGCCTGGTGTACATCCAGCGCCCTGCTCCGGCGGCCTCCGCGCACCGTACGGAGGTACATGTCGTGGCTGTCCGGCCCGCCGGTCCCCGGCTGCACGACACGGCCCGCGCCCGCCTCGGTCGCACCCGCCCCCTCGGCGCTATGGCCCACGCCTCCCGCACCCGCTCCCCCCAGCTGCCGCCCGGCCACCGGGCGACCCCCGCACGCCCTCCGCTTTCGCGGCCGGCGCTTCCCCTTTCCCCGCCCACCCCGAGAGGTCCCGTACTTTGACGAACCCGTTCCCGTTCCCCACCGATTTCGATCTTGTTGCCGCCGCTGTGCTCAGGACCCCGCTGCCCCGCGAGCTGCCCCGTCACCGGGCGGTACTCGACGCCGCCCTGACCGTCCAGCGCCTCGACGCGCAGCTTTTCGGACCCGACAGCCCCGCCGAGGAGGAGGTCCTGGCCGATACCGATCTGGCCGAGGAGATCACCGGCCTCCTCGTCGACCGGCTCACCGCCGGACGCCAACTGGCACTCCTGCTCTCCGCAACCTCCTGCCCCTGCACCGCCTCCGACGACGGCGCGGACGACGCACCGGATCCCAGCGACGAGGGGCCGGAGTTTCTTTCCCGCCCTGCCGGGCCGAAGTCGCCCGGCTTTCTGGATACGGCGCTCGGGGTCTTCGCCGCGTTCGGGAACCCCGACGCCCTCGCCTCCGCCGACCTGGTGGACGCCCTCCGCACCCGGCCCGGTAGGGCGGAGGGCCGCTGGCGCTACGCCGACCTCACCCCCGCCCGCCTCGCCCAGCTCCTGGCCCCGTACGAGGTCCGGTCCCGCGATGTCACGCTCCCCGACGGGCGCCGCCGCAAGGCATACCGGCTCTCGGCGCTTCTGGCCGCCGCGGACCGTTGACCCGCCACGACCCCGCTACGAAACCCTCCATTCGTACCCCGGTGCCGAAGGCGCGAACCGATCTCGACCACCGGATCGAAGCTGCTGCGGGCCGCGGCGTCGACACTCTGTGGGAGCAGCGGGACCGCAGCCTGCTGGACGGCCCGCTCGCCGCCCTGGTGGACGCCCACCGCGCCCTGGCTCAGGCCGAGACCGGTGTCACTTTCCACCGCGTGCTGCTCCACCGGTTGACCAGCGGCGAATGCTGGATCGACGAGGTACTGCTGGACCGCATCCACCGTACCGTCGGCCAACTGGAGGACGCGGTCGCCCAACGGGACGGTCTCCGGACCGCGGCGCTGGTGACTCTGGCACCCGTCGAAGCCGCCGCCCGCACGGCGTCACCCGAGACCATGGCAGACCTGTCGCCACAGGATCAGGGCGCACTCCTGGCCATCGCCCGAGGCGCCCGGCTCCGCGAGCATCTCCTCACCCAGCGGGTATCGGTGGCCACCGCGTCCGGCACCCGCATCGGTTCCGAGATCCTCCGGCGCTTGGAGGCGTCCGGGCTTGTCGAAATCGACACCACCCACTCGCTGCACGCCGGGCAGCCCGTGACCCTCACCGACGCTGGCCGCGCCGTCCTCTCCGCGCCCCGCCCACCGGCACCACCGCCCGCCGCGCCATCACCGCGGGCGGGCACCTGGCCGACCCCGGCCGCACGCTCCCGCCACTGAACCGCACCGCCTGGGCCCCGTTGCCCGGAGGCCCTTGGGAGGCCCATGCCTGACGATCCGGATTTCCGCCTCGACGGCTACAAGGCGGCCAGCCGACAGATCGAAGAAGACTTCAGATTTTTCGCCGCCTCTGCATTCACCACCTTCGCCGACCATCACACCGCCGGCTCCCGGCACAGCTACTACGTCCTTCACGACGAAAGCGCCGCCGAGGGCTTCCACGGCGAGCCTCAGATCGTCGCCCTGTACATCCAAAGGGATCCCGGGGCAAAGACCTTCCACTTCCAGAGCATGGCCGTGCCCCTGCCTGCGATGGCTCAGTCCTGGCTGATCGCCCGCGGCTGCGCCAAGACCGGCATCGGTCTGAGAGCAGACACGGGTATGTCCTCACCGGCCGACGACACCACCCGCGCCCTGGAGGAGAGACTCGTAGACGACGGCGATCATTTCGCCCTCCTCGCCAGCCATACCGACGACACCTCCGACTCCCCGGAGATCACCGTGCTCCTGCGCGCGGTGAATGCCGATCCGATGCCGTTCCGGCTCCTTCACCGGCGCGTCGACACCATCACCCTGACGCACACCCTCCGCGAAGGCCGCTTTCCCACCTACGAGGCCGCTGAAGCCTGGTGGACAACCCACTGGCGCGGCTCAGCCCCGGGCCTTCCCGCTGCCCCTGCCAACGCCAACCGCCTCACACAACGGCCGCCCGCCCCCGCGCCGGCCGCCCGCCCCCGCGCCGGCCGCCCGCCCCCGCGCCGGACTCGATGACCCGGCCCCGCGCTCGTACGCCCCTACGGCCCGATGGCGGCGAAAGGTAGCACCGCATTCCCGGTTCGTGAAACCGGGGATTCTCCGGACTCTTGAAAGTGCCCGACGGTAATACCTCTCCGGGCCGATTTCCGCATTCCACAATCCTGTTGGGAGATCCTTCATGCCTGCACGGCGTATCACTGTCACCGCCGCGGCGCTGGGCGCGCTCGCCCTGCCTCTGTTCTCGGCCCCCACGGCAGCCGCCGGCGCCCCGGCCGCTTTCCCGTCGACCGTCGCGACAGCCGTCTCCAAGCCGTGTGAGCGGCCCGGACGGTGGGTGATCGACGCGAAGGCCGTGACCATCCGCTCCAAGGCGACCACCTCCTCGACCGCCGTCGGAATCATCTACCCGCACCATGCCTTCACCGTGCACAAGAGCAGCGGCGGCTGGCACCACATCACCGACCGGGCCACCGGGGTCAAGGGCTGGGTCAGCGGAAAGTACGTCTACCGCACCGTCCGCATGTGCCTCAACTGAACCCGTCAGAAAGATCTTTCCCCAGCTCACCCGAGTCCAGCCAGCCGAATGGTGAAAGGAGTTCCGTGGCCGACGACGCCGGGGTGATGCGCGTCTTCACCCAGCAGATCGAGGAACGGTTCGGAATGGGCCTGCCCTCGCTGCGGCGTGCGGTCGCCGTCGCGCCGCACGCGAGTCCGGCGGCGGTGGAGGTCGTGCGCTGGCACGGCCTCCTGGCCACCGCCCAGAGTGCGCTGGAGCGCGCCGAGGACGCGCTCGTCGCCGTTCTGGACACCGTACCCGGCGACCTGGCGGAGGATCACGACCGCATCATGGTCTTCGCCACCCGGGTCAACGAAGCCGTGGGCCTCCGGGACGGCCGCGCGTCCGTCCTGCGTTTCCTTCTCGACCCCGATACGCCGGACACGTATGGTCCCGCGGCCTGGCGCGGCGCGGTACCCGCGCACCGCCGCCCGGGGGAGCCCGAGCTGCGGACCACCGCCCCGTCCCTTCCGACAGCGCCGTCGGCACCGGCGCGGCGGGGGGCTGCCCGGTGAGCGTGAGCGACCAGCCCAGCAGCCAGGACCCGGCGCTCGAAGCCGCCTTCGGTGCCCCGGTCCACCAGCTCTATGCCACGGCCGCCGCCCCCGGAGCGTCTCCCGCGCTGCGGCGGGCCCTGGAGCTGCGGTCGTTCCTGGTGCTGGCGGAGGAGCAGGTGGCCCAGGTCCGTGACCGTGTCCACGCAGCCACCGACCCCGGCGTTCACCAGGACACCCTGTCCGCGGACGCGCTCCGCTTCGACGCCGAGTGGCTCCGCGCCGCTCTGGAGGCCCGCGCCGGCTACCGCAACGCCCTCGACGGCTTGCTGCGCACCATGCCCCGCCCCACTCCGGCGGCCGGGAAGGTTCAGTTCAACCAGCCGCGGATCACGATGGCCCTCCCGCCCGCGCCCCCTGCACCCGCCCGGAGCGACGGGACGACGACGGTCCGGACATAACGATGCGCGAACCCGATCCGACCGCCGCCACCCTCGCCACCCGCATCGAGGAGCTGTACGGGCATCCGCTCCGCGTGCTTGAAGCCCACTCCACCACAACCCCTCACACCAGCATGCTGGCCGCCCTCATCGGCAGTCTGACCGATCTCCAGCTCGCCGAGCGCAGCATCACCTTCCACCGCGACCGCCTGCTGCAGCTCGCACATCCGGAGCGCTCGATCGGCGCCTTCGACGCAGGGCACCTCCTCGACAACGCCCGCCGCATCAGCGAAGCCGTCGCCGTACGCGACGCCCACGCCAAAACGCTCAACGCCGTCCTGCAGAGCCTGCACCGCGCCCCCGCCCCGGCGACGGAAACACCACCCGCCCTACCGGCTCCACCACCGCTGACCGTTCCCTCCGCACCGACGCGCTGACCCCGCCCCCCTTCTGTTCCTGGAGCACCCGCCTTGGCCTCTACCGGTCTGACCCCCGCCGTCCGTACCGATCTGGCACGCGTCACCGAGTCCCTGTCCATGCTCACCCCGCGCTGGAACGTCCAGCTCCTCCTCGTCCTTGCCGAGCAGCCGCTGCGCTACACGGAGATCAAGAAGCGGATGCCGTGGCTGGCCGACGGCCAGCTCCACCCCAAGCTCCGCCAACTCGTCGACCTGGGGCTGGCCGACCGTACCGAGCACGGTGTCCGTAACGTCGCCTACGGACTGACCCGCCGCGGCACGGATCTGCTGCCGGTCCTGGCCGCCATCGCCACCTGGGCCGACACACATCTGGAGCACGACCCCGACCCGGCACCCGAAACGGACGTATTCCGGCGGGCCCGTGATGTCGAGGACGCCCTCGTGCTGATCGCCGCCCGGCACGCCACCCCCATCCTGTGGACCCTCCAAGTACGCCGCACCGCCACCGCCACCACGCTCGCCGGCGATGCCATGCCCGGATACGGCCTCAGCTCCGTCTACCCCCGCCTGCGGCAGCTCGTCGACGACGGCCTCGTCGACGTCACCGACGCGACCTCCTACCGGCTGTCCGCCTCGGGCCGCGCCTTGAGCCCCGTGTACAGCGCGATCTCCGCGTGGGCGGCCGGGCGTCCTCTGGCTGACGCCGCGGCCCACCCGCTCCGGGGAAGGCTCGCCAACCCGTCCCGCCCCATTCGCGCCGGATCCCGCAGCACGGCGCTCGCTCTGGGCACGGCCTGGCGCACGGTCGACCTCTTCTCCCACCAGACCCCCGCCCCCGCCCTCGCGGGCGCACCGGCAGGAGGCCACCGTCGATGACCACCGTCAGCGTCCCGAACTGCGACCGGCTCGCCCGTACCGTCGCGGTACTGTCCGACCCGGGATTGATCCGGCTGATCACCGAGATCGACGACCACGGCCCCGTCCCGGCGAACGGCTTCGCCCGCACCTTCCTGGACCTGTCCCGCCACCAGATCCGCCACGCCCGCGACACCGCCCGCGACCTCGGCCTCATCCATTCCGTCCACCAGACCTACCGGCTGACCGACCGCGGCACCGACCTGGCGGACCTGTACGACCAGGCAGCCCGCTGGGCCCGCGCCCACACCCACCCGGCCCGTGATTCCTCGTTCGTCACCCGCGTCCGCGCCACCCTCGACCACCTCACCCGGCCCGGCCATCACGACGAGACGGCGGAGTCCGGTACCGGCCATCTTCTGGACGCTGTTCTCCGGTGGACCGCGGTGCCCCCGGGCGCCTGCCACCGGATCCTTCCGGAGGCCGCATGACGATGAGCGATCCGGACGGCGTGTATGTCCACCCCCGGTATCTCGCCGGATCGACCGCGATCGGCGATCCGGGTCTGAAGCCCGCCCTCGACGCCGGCTGGGAGATCAGCCACGACGAGCTCGGCAACGCCTATCTGCCCTCGCCGGACCAGCGGATCCGCATCGGCTACATGCCCGAGGGCGACGACGACGCCCTGTGGAAGATCGCCGCCTACGAGAATCAGTTCGCCGCGCCACGGTGGGCCGCGGCCTTCTCCGACGCCTGCCCAACGGAGTTCGTCACCGCGTTCACCACCGCCCTCGTCGGCCTCCACCAGGGCGACGGGTTTTTGCAGGAAGGACTCGGCCGCGCCGACGACCCCCACCCGGTCCTGTCACCTCTGACAGACGCCGGCTGGACGGTGACCGACAACTGGTGGATCAGCGAGACGACCTCACCCGACGGCCTCGCAGGCGCCCGGTACTGCCGCGGCGCCCTCGACCACAACAACGAGTTGACCAGCAACAAGACCCGCTGGCAGATGTGGGGCGGCACCGGATACGCCGGCTGGTACGCCGTCTTCTCCACCCACACCCCCACCCGTCTCGTCACCGCCACCGCCACGGCGCTCGCCGACCCCGCACCTGTCGTGCGCTGGAAGAACGCCTTCTGGCCCAACTCCGACCACGTCACCGTCACACCGGTACGCCCTCCCGCGCCCACCCCGCTGGACATCCTCCGTGCCCGGCGCTCCGTCCCGGCTCTGCGGACCGTGGCGGTCCCGCGCTGGTCCACCAGCACCCCCTCCGCCCGCCTTCCGGCGCCCGCCCGCCCGGCTGCCCGACGCCGGTGACCCTGCGCCCCCGACTCGACCAGGAACCCCATGTCACTGCACGCCGAGCAGTTCTTCACCCAAGCGCTCCCTCTCCGGATGGAGGGCTCCGTCGTGGGGAACAGTTTCTACGCCGTCCCGGCACCGGGCTCGCAGATCCGTCTCCGGATCGACTTCTACGAAACGATCTACCACCAGAAGTTCGGCGGCCTGCGGCTGAGCATCCTCCACCCGGACCAGGGCAAGATCGACGTGGTCGCCCTGTCCTTCAAGGACTACCGAACCTTCCGTGCCCGCCCCGCTTTCCGCAGCGACGACCGGCACTTCATCGATGCCGGTCCTGGCGGGTCCGAACCGCCTTGGAGCGGCGGTGATTTCACTGCCCTCGCACAGGCGGTCCATACCTATGCGGGTGTGTGGGGATATTCCGTCCCGCCGGAGCCCGCAGTCCGCCCGTCGCCGCGAGCCGCACTCCCCGTTCCGGCTTCCTCCCGCGCCGACGGAACGGCGGCCCGTGCCCGATAGCGCCCTCCGCGCCCTGCGGACCCAGGGCATACATCCGGCTGTGACCCGCTCCGGGCCCGGCACATCAGCCTGGACCCAGATGACCTTCACCGCCGGAGGGGCCACCGTCCGCTGGTTCAGCCACCACACACTCTCCGGGAACACCGTAGAAATCCACGGGCTCCCCGTGCGCCGAACGCCGCGCGTCCTGAACGCGATCGGGGCCACGGTCGATGCCGACCTGGTCGGCTACGGCCTCCCGGACGACTACGAGGGCGAGGCAGCCCGCTGGCTCGACAGCGAGACCGGACACGCACTGGGCATGGTCGCACAGTCCCCCCTGCCCGGCCATGAGGACGACGCGCTCCCGCCGCTGTACACCAGCGAACTCGCCGCCAACTGGACCGGCCGCGAACACGCCATCGTCGACTTGTCCGGCCCGTCTATGGATGCCGTCTGCAACCTGTGGCTCTCAGGACTGACCCGCCCGGCTGCCCGCGCCGTCCTCACCGCATGCACGCAATCCCTCTCCGCCCCGGCACCGGCCGCCCCGTCTCCTCCGCGCCCGCTCAGCCCGGCAAAAACCCCCCGGCGCTGACAAGCCGTACCACCCGCGTCCACAGGGCTCGGCGGCCGACACCCGCCCCGCTTCCCTCACCACTGAGAAAGGCCACCGCTTGTCCCTCGACGACCTCGCCCCGGAGGCCGAGGTACAGGTCCTGCCCCGATACCTGGCCGGCCCCGGCAGCGACGACTTCCAGAGGGCCTGGCCCTTCCCCTTTGAGAAGGGCTGGTCTCTCCACCGACCCGACGACGGCCACCGGATCGCCTCCAGCCCCTGCCTGCGCGTCCAGACCGGATTCCTCCCCGACCCGAAGAGCCCCTCCAGCGGCACCTGGACCACCACCGTCCAGCAGCCCTTCGGCCCCGCACACTGGAAGGCCACCTTCACCGGCGCGGTACCCCTGGAACTGCTGCACGACGTCCACACCGAGCTGCTCACCCTCTACCGGGCGGACCAGGGCCGCGTCGAGGACTACCTCCCCTACGAAGACGTACCCGCTGTGGAGGGCTACCTGCCGCTCCTCACCCACGGCTGGAGCCATACCGTCCGCAAAGACGGCAAGCAAGTGTTCTGCAGCCCCGACAACGCAGCCGCTCTCTGGCACTTCTACACCGGAGGAATCCAGGGCAGCTGGCTGTTCCAGGCCGCGATCACCGACCGGTCACCCGTGTGGAAGGCGACCTTCACCGCCGGCACACCGGTCCCGCTCATCAGCGCCTTCGCCAGCTTCCTCGTGGAGGATCAGCCGCTGGCCCGGGCCGTCCGGGACCTCCCCGTCCCCAGCACCATCGCTTTGCACGCATCTCCCACCCGCAGCATCCGCCGGCCCCTCGCCGTGGCGGTCGCCGCCGCTGTCGCCGGAACCCTGGCCACCGGTACGCCTGCTGTCGCGGCGGACCGTTTCGGACCCGGCTACAGCATCCCCGATGCCGACGGAAACCCGGGCGCCAGCCACATCGGCGCGTACGGACCGCCCGGGACCCTCGTCGCCTCAGCCCGGCAGACCTACTGAGCCGACCCGGAGAAGAAGGGCCCCCATCAGGTCGACGGCTACAGCACCCCCAGGACGGTCACGTCCTGGACCTCGTCTGTCACCGGCAAGGCCCCGGCCCGCAGGGCAGACGTCGACCCTGACCCCGAGCCGCGCCCGCTGACCTGAACACCCGACCCGAGAGGGCCTGGAGAGACCGACTGGTTTCTCCAGGCCCTCTTCGGCGTACCGGTGTCCGGCGGCCCAACCGGATACGACGCTTTTGACGGCCATGCGGACCGCTTCCCTCCCGGGCGGAGTGCCGCCGGCTGCGGGCCCTTCACGATGCTCACGGAGAGTGCCCTGGTGCCGGGGCGCCGCGCAGAGCCGTCCGAACGACATCGCACTCGAGTCAATATTCCCGTTCGGGCGTGTGTCGCCCCTCCGGCGGACGCCTCGGGGCGCCTCGCTCGCCGGTACAAACCGGGGTGACGTGCCCACTGTAGGCTCTCCCGGCTCGCGGCATTGGGCGTCCCGTTGACCAGCAGCTCTTCCTCAGTCTCAAGTTGAGGCCACTGACGGCCTGTCTCACGACCGCGTCATTTCCTCGTTCGCTTCGTTGCGCTGGGCGCAGGTCGACCGGGCCCGCGCTGAGTCTGTGCGTGAGGCAGGTAATCCGTTGCTGACCATGGTTGCGTCGGAGGACTTCGCAGGGGCGCCGTCTCAGGCCCCCGGCAGGCTGGTGGCGGTACCGGTCTGCCGGGGGAGCGCTGGCGGTCCGGCGAGGCCGACGGTCGCGGACGGGTGGTTGACCGCCCGGCCGTTCTGTCGTCGCCGGTATGGAGCGCGTCCTTCAGCGACATCCGTCCAGGAGCCTTCCGTCACCGGAGGGTTGCGTCTCGACTTACCGTCGCTTCTTCGACGTGTTGCCCTCGATGGCTTCGACGACCTTCTTCGCTGTGGCCTTGGCCGAGCCCGGGTTCTGGCCGGTGACCAGGTTGCCGTCGGTCACGACGTAGGAGACGAACGGCAGTGTCGCCTTCTCGTAGAGCGCGCCGCGCTGCTTGGCCTTCTCCTCGGCGTTGTAGGGGACCAGTTTGTCGACGCGGGCGAGGACCTCCTCGGTCCAGGCGAATCCCGTCATCTTGCGGCCGGCGATGAGGTAGGAGCTGTCGGAGAGCCGGGTGTTGAGCAGGCCGCAGTAGCCGTGGCAGACCGAGGAGACGATGCTGCCGCGCTCGTAGATCTCGCGGGTGATGCGCTGCAGGCCCTCGCTGTCGGGGAAGTCGTACATCACCGCGTGACCGCCGGTGAAGTAGATCGCATCGTACGCGGACGGGTCGATCTGGTCCGGGCTCGCCGTGTTCTCGAGCATGGCCATCTTTCCGGGGTCGGCGTGCCATGCCTTGGCGGTCTTGTCGTAGTTCGGGAATTTCAGTGCACGCGGTTCGAGCGGCACAGGGCCGCCGGCCGGGCTGACGAGCGTCTGCTCGTAGCCGTGCTCCTCGAAGATGTGCCAGGCGTGCGTGAGCTCGGAGAGCCACAGGCCGGTGGTGTGGGACGGGTCGTCGTAGTGGCCGACGTTGGTGACGACGTTGAGGACGCGCTTGGTCATGGCTGATCTTCCCTCGTGCGGACCGGGATGGAGTGGAGGCGGGCCGTCGTAGCCGGAGCCAGTGGTCGGTCAGCGGACGCCCAGGGCACGCAGCGTCTTGAACGCCCAGGTCAGGATCCGCGCCCACTGCTCGTGCTCGACTCTGCTGGGCGGGGTGAAACCCTGGAGGCGCTGGTGGGCGACCGTCTGGGCTTCGGTGTACTTGAGCAGCCCGTCGGCGCCGTGACGGCGGCCGAGGCCCGAGTCGCCCATGCCGCCCATGGGTGCGTCGATGCTTCCCCAGGCGGCGGCGAACGCCTCGTTGACATTGACGGTGCCGGCGTGCAGCCGTGCCGCGACCTTGCGGGCCTCGGTGCCGTTGCGACCCCAGACGCTTGCGTTGAGGCCATACGGCGTGGCGTTGGCCATCGCCACCGCCTCGTCGGCCGACCGGTAGCGGTAGACCGACACCACGGGGCCGAACGTCTCGTGGTCGAACAGCGTCATCTCAGGGGTCACATCGGTCAGGATCGTCGGCTCGTAGAACAGGGGCCCGAGGTCGGGCCGGGCTTTGCCTCCGGCCAGTACGGTCGCGCCCTTCGATACCGCGTCGTCGACGTGCGAGCTGACGGTCTCGAGCTGCGAGGGGGTGGTCAGCGAGCCCATGTCCACCGAGAAGTCGTAGGCCGCACCCAGGCGCATGGCCCGGGCACGGTCGGCGAACGCGGTGACGAACGCGTCGTGGATCTCATCGGCGACGTAGAGCCGTTCGATGGACACGCACAGCTGGCCGGCCGAGGGGAAGCAGGCGGCGACCGCGCCGGTGGCGGCCTTCTCGACGTCGGCGTCGGCGAGGACGACCATGGCGTTCTTGCCGCCGAGCTCCAGGGACGCGCCGATCAGCCGCTCACCCGCGTCGCGCGCGATCTGGCGCCCGCTGGCGGTGGAACCGGTGAACATCATGTAGTCCCCGCCGGCCATCAGCGCGTCTCCGATGGAGCTGCCACGGCCGACCACCATCTGCCAGACGTCGGGTGGCAGGCCGGCCTCGCGCATCAGGGCCAGTGCCCACAGTGCGGTCAGGGCGGTCTGGGTGTCGGGCTTCTGGACGACGGCGTTGCCGGCCATCAGGGCCGGGATGGCGTCGCCGGCGGCCATGCTGAGCGGGTAGTTCCAGGGCGATATGACGGTGACGACGCCCTTGGGGTGGTGCAGCTCGGTGGTGTGGGTCAGCATCGGGATCGCGCCCTTGCGGCGCTTGGGTGAGAGCAGCCGCCGTGCGCTGCGCGCGTAGTAGCGGGCGGTGATCGCGATGTCGCTCACCTCGAGGAACGCGTCGCGGCGGGTCTTGCCGCTCTCGGCCTGCATCAGGTCGAGGGCTTCCTCCTGCCGCTGGAGGACGAGGTCGTGGAAGCGCAGCATGATGCGCTTGCGGTCGGCCACCGGGGTGGCCGACCAGCCGGCTTGCGCGGCGCGTGCCCGGGCGAAGGCGTCCTGGACGTCGTCGGGGGTGGAGATGGGCAGGTCCGCGAGCGGTGCGCCGGTGTACGGGGAGGTCGTGGTGACCCGCTGGGCGCGAGTACCGGCGGCCACCAGGGCGGCCAGGCGGGCGAGCCGGGCCGGCGTCAGCGTTGCCGGGAGGGCGGCCTGGGGGTGGCTGGTGTTCGTGGTGGTCATCTTGTCTCAGCTCCGGTCCTGGAGGGAGGTGGGCACGGGCATGTGCAGCGCCAGCTGGCCCTCGGTGGTGACGTCGAGCTGGATCGTCCGGATCGGCTTCAGCGAGCGCAGGTCGTCGCTCATCCGGCCCTCGCCGAGCCGCAGGTCCAGGCCGCGGGGGAACCGCGTGGTTCCCGAGGAGAGCATGTTGATCTGGCTGGTCGTGGAGTGCCAGGCGCCGTCGATCGTGGTGTAGGAGGTCAGGGTCGAGACGTGTGCGCCGGTGGGCCGCGCGGTCTGCTTCGGGGAGGGCGCCGACAGAGCGAGGTCAAGGCCGCCCCGCTCGTTGGCGACCCTGGCGGAGGTGCGCGCGGTGTCGATGTCGACGTCGAGCCCGGTAACCCACTTGGGGAACCCGTAGCCGTCGTGGCCACGCACCTGCGCGATCTCGGTGTTGACCGGGAGCGAGAGTACGTAGGAGTGCAGGGAGTCATTCTTGAGCCCGGCGACCAGGTCGAACAGGCCCAGCCCTCCGTGCCGGGCCGGCTTCACGGCGATACCGACCGCGGCCTCGGTGTAGAAGTCGATGTCGCACACGTCGTACCGGAAGGCCATCACGGAGACGATCCCGAGCCCCGGGGCGATCTCGAGCGGGTCCAGTTCCCGGGGCAGGCGGGCCCGGATCGCCCTGGTCGGCGCGAGCATGGTGAGCCGGGTCGTGGAGATGCGGTAGTAGAAGTTCGGCGTCAGCGTGGGCCCGATGCGGGAGTCCACGCGGCTCTTGGGCATCCGGCGGAAGAAGTCGACACTGCTGACCCGCGGGTCCCGCTCCACCTCGTCGAGGTCGGTGTCCATGCGGAACCGGTCATAGAGGCCGCCTTCGGGGACGGTGATGAGACGCCCTCCGAGAGCGACCTCTACGGTCCGGTCGGTCAGCTTGCCGGTCGATGCCATGAGCCCTCTCCTCCGATGTAAGCGGTGTCAACACCGAGGATTGCACGGCATGTGAGCACCGTCAACACTGGAGAGCGCCAGGCGTGCGCCGGGTGAGCGCCACGCGTCAGGGGCCGACCGACGTGATGGCGAGGAAGGCGCTGCGCACCCGGTCGGCGACCTCCTTGCTCGACCCGGCCTGCAGCTTGCCGTCGAGGTAGAGGCAGGCCAGCCCGTGGGCGAGCCCCCAGCCGGCCGTGGCCAGAGCCGAGGCGTCCGCGTCAGGGAGGACGCGATCGAGCGCGTCGGCCAGCAGCTCATGCAGGGCGTCCGCGGCCTTGACCCGCTCGTCGGCGGCGTCGTCGCACGGCTTGCCGAACATCACACGGAACAGGGCCGGGCGCCGCAGCGCGAAGTCGACGTAGGCGACGGCGAACTCGGCCAGGTCCGGGAGAGCGGCGGGCAGGTCCTGCCCGCCGCCCAGGTCGGCCAGCAGGTTCCGGAAGCCCTCGACGGCGAGCGCAGACTCCAGGGCGTCGCGGTCCTTGAAATGGCGATACGGCGCAGTCTGCGACACACCGGCCCGGCGTGCGACGGCACGCAGCGAGAAGGGCTCGCCGCTCTCCAGCATCTCCATCGCGGCCGACAGCAGCGCCGCCCGCAGGTCGCCGTGATGGTAGCCACTCTTTTCCAATGTTGACACCGCTTACTTCATCCTCCTACGCTGTGTTAGCACCGTAAACATAGCTGATGTCCGGTGGAGCCAGGTGCCCCCGGCTCGGCCAACGACCACGTCGGCTTGGTCCGCATCCCGGCCACGTTGGTCGACCGCATCGTCACGTGGCGGTGCGACGCTGCTCGCAGGTGAGCTGCCACCACCCGCACCATCCACCTCAAGGAGACCCCATGCAGACCGTCCTCGGCGCCGGCGGACCGATCGCCGACGAGCTCGTGAACGAGCTCCACCGCAACCACACCAAGGACATCCGCCTCGTCAGCCGCAAGCCGTCGAAGGTGAACGACACCGACGAGCTCATGGCCGCAGACCTCACCGACGCCGACGCCACCAGCCGCGCCGTCGCGGGCAGCGACATCGCCTACCTCACCGTCGGCCTGCCCCTGGACTCGGAGCTGTGGGAGCGACAGTTCCCCGTCATGATGCGCAACGTCATCGACGCCTGCGCCGAACACGGCACGAAGCTCGTCTTCTTCGACAACACCTACATGTATCCCGGAACGCCGACGCCCCAGACCGAGTCGACAGCATTCGCGCCGGGCGGACGCAAGGGACGAGTCCGCGGACAGATCGCCACCATGCTGCTTGAGGCCATGCGGGCCGGACGGGTCGAAGCCCTGATCGGCCGCGCGCCCGAGTTCTACGGTCCCGGCCGGACGAAGAGCTACACGAACTCGTTGGTGTTCGACCGGATCAAGGCGGGCAAGCGGCCGTTCGTCCCGGTCGACGCCCAGGCCAAGCGGTCCCTGATCTGGACCCCCGACGCGAGCCGCGCTCTCGCTCTGCTCGGCAACACTCCGGATGCCTACGGCCAGACGTGGCACCTGCCCATCGACCCGGACCGGCAGTCCTACGCCCAGCTCATCAAGACCGCCGACGAGGTCACCGGCCGCAAGATCGGCTACACGGTCCTGCCGATGCTCGCCTTCGGCCTCGGGCGCCGCTTCGTCAAGCCGCTCGACGAGATGTACGAACTGCTCGTCCGCTACCGCGACGACAACATCTTCGACAGCTCGAAATTCGCGGCCCGCTTTCCCGAATTCCAGGTCACGAGCTATCGGGAGGGAGTGGAGCGGATCCTCGCCGACTGACCCGCCGACGAGTACTCCCGCCGATCGACGCGTGCCGCGATGCCGAACCGGCGCCGATACTCCGACGGCGTCACGCCCGTGGCGCGCGGGAAGAGCCGACGGAAGTTCGATGCGCTCAGGTAGCCGAAGCTGCGGGGGATCTGAGCGACCGGCTCGCTGGTCAGCTCCAGCTCGCGAGCCTTGGCAATGCGCGCCACCTGGAGGTATTCCGTCGCGGTCAGGCCCGTAGCCTCCTTGAACCGCCGCCGGCCGGTGCGCGGGTGCATGGCCGCGGCCCGCGCGAGGTGGTCGACCCACGCCAGGATCCCCGCGGCCATCATGACTTCGACGTCATCGATCACCATGCGTGAGGCGTCCACACGAACCTTCCACCACGGACTTCGAGAGGGCATGCTGAGCCCGACCGTGACAGGTCCGCACGTCGACGAGACCGGAGCGTGGGTCGTCGGAGAGGTCCGTCTGCTGGAGTATGCCGACTGCCAGGTGTCGGCGATCCACGGCCTGCGGGACATCTTCCGTGTCGCCAGCGAGTTCGCCGTGACGTCGGCCGACCCTGCGAGCGTGATCCGGGTCAGCACCTGGGCGGTGTCCGCCACCGACGACGGGCCGGTCATGGTGTGCACCTCGGACACTCATCCTGAGCTCGCGCACCGGCTCAGCCACGTCGTCATCCCGCCGAGCCTCGTCGTACCCGAGCTGATGGTGTCGGTGGGCGAGTTCACCGATGGGCTCGTCGGCCTCCGGTCCGAGGGCACCAGGCTCTGTGCCGTGTGCGCCGGTGTCTTCGTCCTCGCCGAGACGCAGCTGCTCGACTGCCGGGACGCCACGACCCACTGGGCGTTCGCCGAGGAGCTGGCGCGCCGATACCCGGCACAGCGATGGGGCGGCAGACCCTGTCGCGTCTGCCGCCCATGTTCCTGGATGCGGTCACTCCTGCTGGAGCGCCTCTCGCAGCGCGTCGACGGACAGCTTGCGTGCGACATTGGTGGCCGGGGTGTCCCGCAGTCCGTCCAGCAGCATGAAGTCGTGGACGGTCCCGCTGATGCGGACGGCCGTCACCTCGACGCCGGCCTCACGGAGCTTGTTGGCGTACAGCTCGCCCCCGTCCCGCAGGACGTCGGCCTCCGCCGTGATGACGAGGGCGGGCGGCAGCCCCTCAAGGTCCTCAAGGGTCGCCCGCAGCGGCGAGGCGTACTTCTCCTCGCGCTTGGCTTCGTCGGTCGTGTACGCGTCCCAGAACCACTTCATCCCATCGCGGGTGAGGTAGTAGTGCTCCGCGAACTGGTGGTAGGACTGCGTGTCGAAGTCCGGCCCGGTCACGGGGTAGAGCAGGATCTGCGCCTTGAGCGCGAGCCCGCCGCGGTCCTTGTTCATCTGCGCGAAGACCGCGGACATGCATCCGCCGACCGACTCGCCGGCGACGGCGACGCGGGAGGTGTCGAGGCCATGGTCGGCGCCGTTGTCCCGCAGCCACTGACCGACGGCGTAATTCTGCTCGACCTGCGTGGGGTACCCCTTCTCGGGCGCCCAGTCGTAGACCGGGAAGACGCCGGCGGCCCCGGCTCCGACGGTGAGCTCCCGGAAGAGGCGGTCGTGGGTCTTGTCGTCGCCGAAGACCCACCCGGCACCGTGGATGTAGAAGACCACGGGCAGCGGGCCCGTGGCGCCCTTGGGCTTGATGATGCGGGTGCGTACGGTGCCCCACTGGCCGGCGTCGACGTCGACCCACTCCTCGTCGACGTCCGGGCGCTCGACGCCTTCGCCGCTCTGCAGGTCGCTGAGGATCTTGCGCCCCTCTTCGGGCGGAACCTCGTAGATCCGCGGGTGCGGGTCGGTGGCGTCGGCGAGCTCCTTGGCCTCAGGTTCCAGGTACGGGGTGGTGGGGGCTGGAAGGTCGGACATCGCTGATCCTTTCCTCGAATGCCGGGTCGCTCGCGTCATGGACGCTACAAACGGATCGCATACAGACCAAGTGCCGCGAACGACTCCCTTCGAGGTGATCGCGACACCCACCCTGAGGTGTGATCCGATGAGCGGTACATAGGGCGGGCCGGTAACAGGAGCCCCCGGAATGCGGCCCGACGGGGACTCCATCGTCAGCAAGCCCCAGTCGCAGCGCGTAGCGGCACGTCCACGGGCGCTGCTTGTGCATGGAATGGGCATGGCGTATTTCCGGTGAGAAGCTCCCCCTGCCAACAGGGTCCGGCACGTCGATGTTGATCGCATTCGCTGATGCGGGTGGGAGTGGTGTGCCGCATACACACTGAGCGGGACCGGCCGTGCCGATTCTGAGTCCTCTGTGCACCATCCTCTGTTCACAGTCGGCGCCGGAATCTTCCTGGTGGGCGGATCGGTACATCGTTCTCAAGGAAGGCGCCACGCACGGTAGCCCGGCTATTCCGGGCCGGCGTCAGATGGTGGACCATCGCTCCGCTCTGTCAGTGCGACCCCGGTTCTTGTCGCTTTCTCCTGGGGCGGCCCGGATAGAACCCGGCGGGGCGGAGTTGGACGTCGTTCTTCAGCAGGGCCAGGCGCACGGTGGCGAGGGTGGTTCCTTCACGGTCGGCGATGTCCTGGAGCGACAGGTGGTCGTGCTCGTACCAGGTACGCCATTGCTTGATGCGCCGGGCGGTTTGCTGGGTTCGGCGAAACTGCGGCGGGCTCCAGTCCACCGGGTGCTCGGCAAGCAGGTAGATGACATGCGCGGTGGTGGTCTTCAGCGTGTGTGCGAGCTGGGCGACGGAGAAGTCGCCGACGGGCGTTGCCCGGTGGAGTTGGGCGGCGGTGATGCGTGCGGGGTCCGGCCCGGGGAGCACGAGGTGACGCAGTGACCGCGCGGGGAGGCACGGTGCCCACTGGAGGGGTTCGTTGATCTTGTGTTCGTCGAGCAGGGTGCGGGCGGTGTGGCGGAGCAGTTCGGCTTCGGCGGGCAGGATCCGCCAGCGGAAACGCTGGTACTGCTGGCGTTGAGAGGCGGAGGTGGGGGCGATGTCGGGGTGGGCGAGGTGGGCGGGGGATCCGGTCAGGACCTGGAAGATCCAGCGTTGGGCGTGCGCGGCGCCGGGGGTGTGGTTCGAGCGCAGCCGGCTCTGCAGGGTCCGCCAGACCTGGGGGTCGAGGAAGTGGGCGCGGGGGGTGAACAGGGTGCGGCGGCGGTGGTAGTCGATCGGGGCGCCGTGGGTGTCGAGGTGGTCGGCCAGCAGGATCAGCGCGTGCAGGACGTCGGTGCAGTCGTCACGCCGGGTGAGGTCGGCCAGGAGAGTGGAAACGTTGTGGCTGCTGACGGTGGTGCCGGTCAGGCGGGTCGCGGCGGCGATGGAAGTCGTGTTGCCCACCAGGAGGCAGGCCACGGCGAGGAGTTCGTCCGCGCGCCGGGCCACTGGTTTGCCGTCCGGGTGCCGCGGAGACAGCCGCAGGGCCCATGCGGGCCACAGGGCGGTGGGCAGCATACGGGCCCGCACGTCCTGGTCGGCCGGTGGGCGGGTGGAGTGGATGGCGGTGCGGTGGCGCAGTCGGGCGACCGGCATGATCTGTGCTTCCCGGCTGTTGCGCAGGGCTGCTTCCAGTGCCGGGGAAACGGTTCCGCCGAGGCCGACGATGTTGCCGGGGTGGAGCTGGCGGCGGGTGGCGGCCACTCGGTCAGTTAGCCACTGCACGGCGCTGCCCGCGGCGTGGATGTCCGCGGCCTGCAGGACTCGGATCGCCGCCGCGACCGCTACGGCAGTCGCTGCGGAATCAGCGGGGGCAAAGTAGCTGTGCCGGTCCACCCGCCGGGTGTCCGGGGTGCGCTGCGACGTGGTGGGCAGCGGGTCGGTGCGGTAGCGCTCCAGCTGGTCCAGTACGTCGGCCGGGGCCATCGGCTGCAGATCGGTGGACGTTGCATGGTTGAGGACCAGCGCTCCCAGACACTTCGCGTCGCGCAGCACCACCCCCAACGGCGCCCCCGCCGGCCCGTACAGCGGCCAGCACACCGCACGGTCCGGGGCCACGAGGAGGGTCTCGATCAGGCGCTGGGTCTGCGACAGAGGGCCGTCGGGTGCGATCGCGGTGACCGGGGCGGCGGCGAGGCGGTGGTGGCAGCGGCGGGGACGGGGTCCGGTGCCCGGTGCTGCGCTCGCACACAGCCCCGGGCGGGGAGTCTCACCGCGGGGGTGGGCACGCAGGCGCGGAATGTGCCCGCAGGCGGGGCAGCGGTCGGCGAGCAGAACGTGGTGGCGGGTGCAGGCGAAGGACCAGCCCAGGCGCCAGGTCACCTGCCAGCGTCCACCGCTCTCCTCCAGGCAGGCGGGGCAGAAGCGGGAGCCCGAGCGCCCCCACAGCAGTTGCCGGTGCACCTGGCGCCGTTCGGTGAGGATCACCACCGCGTGCCCGTCGAAGGGCTGCAGCGTCATCTTGGTGAGAACCGTCTCGGGTACCCCGGTGGCCTGGGCGATGGCGGCCAGCTCCTCCCGGGCGGCCAGGGTGGTCCAGCGCGGCAGGACCGGGGCGGCGAGGGCCGGGTCACGGTTGGGCAGGCCCAGCGCGCGGAGCACGTCGGTGAAGGGGCAGTGCAGCTTGTGGGCGAGGAATTCCTGCCAGGAGTCCAGCGCCTCGCCTGGATGCGGTGCGTACCGCAGCGGCAGAGTCCTCATCGGGAGCCCCGGGTCCGGCGTGGCCGGCTGGTGGCCTTGCCCGCGTGCAGCGCATAAGCGAGTTCCCGGCGGGCCTGTTCGGCGGCAGTGTCGTTCTTGACCTGGTCGAGGAGGTCCTGGGTGAGGCGTTCGGTGCCGGTGCGCTGGGCGCGCTGGCAGCCGCGGTTGATCAGTGTCATCAGCGAGCCGATGTGTCCGGTGCTGCGGGCGAAGAGGTAGTCCGACAGGTTGTCGGCGAGCATGCCGGGGTGGGTGTCGGCCAGGACGATGCGCTGCTCCAGGGCGAGGAGGAGCTGCCGCCAGTGGCGGCGGCCTGGCTCGGTGTCGATGGTGAAGGGCGGCATGTCCAGGCGGGTGGTGCGCCGCCCGGTCTGGGCCAGAGCTGTCTCGCCGACGGTTTCGCCCTCGCTGAACAGGCCCTTGTCGGCCAGGCCCACGCCGACCTTGAGGAGGGTGACGGGGAACTCGTTGGCGATCCATTTGAGGTGGTTGCTGACCTCGATGCCGCTGGTGTTGCGCCACTTCAGGAAGTGCAGGTCGTCCAGGACGAGCAGTCTGACCTCGCAGGACAGGACACAGTCCAGGGCCTGCAGGCCGAGCTGGGCGGCTGTGGAAGTGACTCTTCCTGGGTGGCCGAAGAACTCCAGCATGGCCCGGTTGAGGTCCTTCATCCCCGTGTTGCCGGTCAGCCCCACCCGGCACACCGGCCACCGCTCGTGCCCCAGGGCGGTGAACTCGCCCAGCTCGGCGATTTCCCGGCGGTGGAACTCGCGGGCGAACGCCAAGACGGCGGTCGTCTTGCCCAGGCCCGGGAACGCGTCCACGGCCACGGCTCCCTTGGCCTTGTCGCCGTCCTGCACGTTGCTGTCGAGGATGTCCCACAAGTCCTCGTGCAGTGCTGCCAGTTGTGGGGTACGGATCGGCCCCAGGTTGGCATGCCATCCCCGGCGCTGCCGGTTGTAGGCGTCTCGCTCGTCGACGGTCAGGGCGGCCAGCTCGGACCGGTTCAACGCCTGCGGCTGGTCACGTCGGGGCGTGTCGACGAACGCTTTGAAGTCCTCTTTGCGTGACAGCGCCAGATTCCCCGGGTCCAGCCGGGGCGGGATGCTCACACGTCCTCCAGCGCGTCCGCGTAGAAGCCGCCGTCGCCGTCCAGGTCGTCCGCCGCGTCATCGTCCCCGCCCTCAACGGCTTTCTCCCGCAGTACGGGTGCTGCCACCGATTCGCTGCCGTGTCCCAGGGCGCGGCGTACGGACGGCAGCGCAGCAGGTGCGAGCTCCTCGGTGGCCGGCAGGTCGATGCCTGCCTGTTCGCGGGACAGGCGCAGGGCCATGCGCCGTTCGGCGAGCGTGGTGCCCAGCCCCAGGTTCCACCGATCCAGCAGGCCCGCGACTGCGAGCCGGTCATCGGGGTAGCGGTGCTTGGCCGCGGCCAGCTTCCGGGCGAAAGCCAGCGCGTCCTCGCTCAACGGCATCCGGGCAGCCGGTGCGTGTTCCCAGACAAGGGTGTGCCAGGCGCGGGTATCAGGGTGGCGGAAGAAGATTCGGGTGATGTCGTCCGGGTCGACCTGGAACGGCCAGCTGTTCTTTCCCGGCCCGTCGTACGGGCTGCGGATACCCGGGGCGGGGAGACCTGGCCCGCGGTAGCGGCGCCGGTCGATTTCGACGCCGTAGTGCTGGACCGTGCGCCACTTCGTCGCCAGGAACTCAAAAGCGAGGCAGGGGTCCCGCGGCACTTCGATGTATCCGGCGCGCGCCATACCGTGCTCGAACATCTGGGCTGGCGACATCCGCAGGCCCGGCACCCCCGGATCGACCAGACCAGCATGCGGGCGGCAGTGGTACACCACCGCGACCCACTCCCTAATGATCGCCTCCAGCTCGTCGAGGAAGAAGAACGCATCGCCTTCCGGGTTCTCACCGCGCGAGTGGATGTCCGGCCCCTTGTAGCCGGGCAGCGCCTCCAGCAGGCCCTCGCGCAGGGAGCGGAAGAACCGCTCCACCGGCCCTTTGTCCCGGCCCGTGCGCAGCCGGGCCGGCTGCAGGGAGATGCCCATCCGGCGGCACACGCTGGTCAGATGCTCCGAGACGTACACCTTGCCGTGATCGACCACCAGGGTCTCGGGCACCACCGGCGGCGAGGCCAGCCCCGCACCCGTCGCGCCCTCGACATCGACCAGGACCGCACGCGGGATGCCATGCTCGGGCCAGAGCGCACCCCGCGGCCAGTCCCGCCCCGCAGGCCGCGGCCGGAAGCACTGGAACAGCACCGCGCTCACATCCACCGCCTTCGTAGACACCGGCGTCACCCGAAGACCGGTGATGCAGCGGGTGTACCAGTCCATCGCCACCGTCAGCTCGGCCTGTACCCACCGCAGCGTGAGCGGGTCGAACGCGAACACGTCCAGCCGGGTGGTGTCCATCAGCATGTACTCGCCCGGCCGCGTCGGCCGCAGCTTCCCGTACGGGCCCTCGGGCCGGTCGGCGATGTCCCGATTCCGCTTCGCCGCCAGCCGGAACAGCGGATGGCGGCGCTCCAGCTCAGAAAGAATCCGGTAGGCCGTCGCTTGGCTCGGGAGACGAACACAATCGGCGCCGTGGCGGGCAATCACGCGAGCGCGGGTGCGCTCGATCACGATCTTCCGTGTGGGTGTCGACTCGCCCAGGTGCTCGGCCATCACTTCCAAGGCCGCTTCCACCCATCGTTCATCGGCCTTGGCGGTTGGCCCCCGGGACTGCTTCTTCTTCGCTGCCAGCCCGGCTTCGCCGTGCCGCCGGAAGTCAGCCACCCACTGCTTGACGGTGCGGACGTGGATCCCCAGTTCCTTCGCCTTGGCCGTGTACTTGGGTTCCACCGGCCCGCCGGGCACGTAGTCGCGGCGAGGTTCCCCATTGCCTGCCAGCTCAGGGCTCCCTGAGCGGAAGCCCGTCAGCAGCTCCCGTACATGTCCGGCCCGTTCCAGGACCTGACTTCGTTCGCTCGCCTGCAGCTGGTCCAGAACCACCGAGGCAATCTCTTGGTCATCGTCCGCCGACGGGCCGGGCTGATCGGCGATGAGGGCCGCCCGGTCGGAGAACAGGAGTTCTTTCAACGACAAGCGCAGAAGCCGCCCCCGCCCGTCCTTGAGGACCACCTCGTTACCGGCTGCCGTCGCGGCCATCTCCACCACCTCGACGCTCTCACTGTCGTAGCGGAATCGTGTTCCGACCCCCACCCGGGCCCCGGCCCGCTCACGCTGTCCGCCGCAACAGCCGCGAGGGGGCCAGCGGCTCGCCGAGGTCTACCCGCAGCTCATGCGTCCACAACAGGTGGTGGACTGCAGCGCGGACACAGGGCCCCGGCCAGCGGGGAAGTTGCTGCACCGCAGCATCCAACGGCACTCCGTCGAGGTCGGCCAGGCGCAGTTCGTCGAGTACCTCAGGACGGAAGAGCCAGTCGCGGCGGAAGCCAGCCAGGAAGCGGATGTTTTCCAGTTCCGCTTCCGGCGGTTCGCTCCAGATCTCGTACCGCCAGCCCCGGGCCTCCACCGCCCGCCGGGTCCAGTCGAAGGTGATCGCCACCTCTGGCCTGGTCAGCTGCCGGTGCGGCTTGACGTCCACCACCACCGGCCCCTGGCCGGTGATCAGCAGATAGTCCGGGATATGGCTTCGGACCGTGGCCCCCGCCATGGTCTTCATCAGGAACGGCTGGGCCACAATGCCGTGCACGAGCGGGTCGAAGTCGGCGTAGAGGAGTTTCGTCAGCTCCAGCCGTGACTCGTAGATCACCTGCTCACGCATGGTCGCTGCCCAGTAGCTTCCGGAATAGTGCCTCTGTCCTCGGTGCCACCGGAACGTCCGCCACGGAGTCGCCGACCTCAGCAGGTCGACGGACACTGTTGTCCACGACAGGTCCTCCACGAGCTTGCCGTGGGGAAAGCGAACGCTGACTTCTACGGCGGGATCGTCCACGACGCACCCCCAGCTCGGGCAGTACCTGCAAACCCCACGATCCCAGCCGCAACGAAGCGGGCAGGCCGAACTGACCTGCATCGCCCGAAAGAGTGATTCCTCTGAACAGCGATTCTCAGCAAGTCACCACATGTGGCCTCGCTGTGCTGTCGGCGCGGAGAATATGGCACCGGTTCTGAGAACCCACACCCACCTTTCCGCTAGTTCGCCCCCGGCAGACAGGAAAGATCCCGCAAGGACTGGATAAAGCGCCAGGGGCATGTCAACGTAGACGACTTCCCCGGAAACCCCAGGTCAGGAGGGTTTGCTATGACCGTTGATATGGTCCGGCCCGGATTTTCCACGACTGTCGAGGCTCTGCGGCTGCGTTCCTGGCAACTCGGCCCGGGCCAACCAGCCGCGGTGCTCGACCAGTTCTCCGACGCCGACTTCAAGCTGGTCGTCGACGACCGCGCGGATGTCCACATCAATAGCAGGGATGGCCGTTTCTACCTGGGCTGGTTCCCCCATGGCCGCCCCGGTACCGACGGCGAGGGCTGGAAGCTCGCCGTCACGGGAACCGCGAAGGTCCCCGGCTACCACGCCTCTTTCGATACCGAGACGCCGGCGCACATCGTCGCCGCCGCGGTAGCCGCGGTGATCGCCACGTCCCGGCCGCACTGACCGTACGCCCCTGCGGGCGCCGGGTCTCGTGCCTCTCCGGCCTCCGTGCCCGGCCCTCGCGCCCGCTCCATATATAAGGAGAGTCCTCGGTGACTCCGCATATCCCCGACGCCCCCGAGATGACGGTCGGCGACCTGATCGATTACCTGTCCGCCCTCGACCAGGCCGCGCCGGTCCGGCTCGCCGTCAACCCGTACTTTCCCATGGCCCACCGGTCAGGCGGCATCGTCGAGGCCCGGGACGAGAACGGTCGAACGATCGTGTTCCTCGCCGACTCCGGCGACCAGCTCGGCCCGCTGCCCCCGGACGTCGCGGTCCGGCTGACCTGGCAGGAGCCGACCGCCGCTCCCGTCCGCCCGCGCGGCAGGACCACCCACCCCGGTACGGACCAGTGACCCGCTCGACGAGCACCAGGAGGCGCACCTGAACCCGCACCACCCCCTCGACCCCTCCCACCCCCGTTCGCCCCAGCTCTGGGTCGCCCCGCGCCACCTGGCCGGGGACGACGGCGTCCTCGCCGACCGGATCGGCGCCACCCTCACCGGCCTCGGCTGGCGGATGTGGCCCACCAGCCGCAGCACCCTCCTCTACACCAGCCCGGACGGCCTGTGCGGCGCGGAATGGATCCGCGCCTCCCAGCCGATCGAGCTGGGCGGACTGCCCGTCGCCTGGCAGATCACCGCCCGCGCCCACCCCGGCAGCGTCCTGCGCGAATGGAATATGTACGTCACCGAGGGCGTCCCGCACGAGCCGGTCGCCGACTTCCTCCTCGCCCTGGGCGCCCGTACCGAACCCGCCACCGGCTTCACCAGCCCCCAGGCCGTGCTGGACGCGCTCGTCGCCCAGGGCTGGCTCCTCGACATCGACCACCCCGCCACCACCGCCACCGCCCCCGACCTCGCCGCCACCGTCTCCCTCGAAGCCATCCCCGAGCACGTCTTCGACGCCGACCCCCGCCCCGGCCTCGCCGGCTGGCAGGCATGGGCCGACCCGTGCACCGGCACCGGACTGATGTGGTGCGCCACCTTCAGCGCCAGCGTCCCCCACGACCTCGTCGCCGCCTTCGCCTCCTCCCTCGCCTCCCCCGCCCCGGTACCGCGCCGCACCCTGCCCGACGGCGTCAGCGACCGGCTCACCGTCATCCCACCCGGCTGACCGGGAGCAGCCTCCCGGCAGGGCCGGCCACTTGGACCGCTCGCCCGGCCCGCGGCGGATCGTCTTCCCCTGAGAAGCGCCTTTGTCCGGGACGCCCTGCCCCGGAACTGTCCACAGTCTGCGGAGGCAACATCACCCTGCCCCTCCCAGCGCCACCTCTGCCGACGTTCTGGCTCGGCGCGCACCGTCCGTACTGGCTCAAGCAGGCTGGCGTACCGCTGTTCATATCGAACCGCCAGCTCGCCCCCGTCCGTAAGCTCCCCCGTGCTCTCGGCCCGTGGGCACTCGACAGTGGCGGCTTCACCGAGATCACCACATACGGCGAATGGCGCACCACACCCCAGCAGTACGTCCGGCAGATCTACCGCTACCGCGATGAGATCGGCCGACTGGCCTGGGCGAGCCAGCAGGACCTCATGTGCGAGGAAGGGGCGCTGCGCATGACCGGCCTGTCCGTCGACCGGCACCAGGACCTCACCGTCGCCAACTTCCTGACGCTGCGCTGGCTCGCCCCCGACCTTCCGGTCATCCCGGTCCTGCAGGGGTGGCTGCGGCCCGACTACGAGCGCTGTGCCGAGAAGTTCGCCGCGGCCGGGGTCGATCTCACGAAGGAGCCGCTGGTCGGCGTGGGCAGCATCTGCCGTCGGCCCGGCACGTTCACGGCGGGCTGGATCCTGGAGGATCTGCACGCCATGCGCCTGAAACTGCACGCCTTCGGCTACAAGAAGACGGGGCTCGCTGTCTCGTGGCCGCACGTGGCCTCCGCCGACAGCATGGCGTGGTCGAAGGCCGGCCGGTACGAGCGCGTCTGCGGCACCCACAACAGCGAGGCCAACTGCCTCAGATACGCACAGAGCTGGCGCCGCGACCTCCTGGACCACCTGGCCGAAGAGCGTGCCGGTACGTACCCCGGCACAGTGAGCCGCGGCCGATGACGGCCCGCGACGTGCATCCTGCACCCTGACGTCAGACCACCGGTATTCCGAACGCGAATGGGCCGGCCCCCGCACCTGGGGGATGCCGGAATCGCCTTGCGGGCGGCGGAGGACGTGGACGCCTCCGGGCTGTCCTCGGAGCGCCAGGCCCGTTTC
>NZ_JBFADP010000039.1:0-86919 GCF_040641415.1 Streptomyces sp. NPDC020875
AAGCCCCCATCGCCGATCACTACTTGTTTGAGTGTAGTCAAGACTTGTCCTCTCCCGATCTGCCCGGGGCCCGCCCGTTGCCCCCGGGGTTACCCCCGGTCCGCCGGGGGGCACGGGTGTGTCCGGGGCGGTCAGAGTACGGAGATGAAGCCGAGCACCATGAACATCACCGCCGCGGCGGCGCCCGCCAGGCAGCCGAGCCCCATGACGATGTCGGCGGCCGTGTCCTTCCAGGTCCGCGGCGCTTCTTGGGACTCGTCGCACTCGTCGTCCTCGTCCAGTTCCCGGACGGATTCCCAGTCGACGTCCCGCCCGACCGCGTCGGAGCAGGCCGCCCGGACGGCCGTGAGCTGTTCCCAGGCGAACTCGGAGTGGGTGTCCGACTCGGGTCCGCGCCAGCCGAGTGCCCGCATCCGCCGGACCGCGCTGTGGTAGCGCGCTTCGAACGCGGCGGTCTCCTCGGGGTCGCGGTCCGCTTCGAGATACATCCAGCGGCCCGCCTCGGCCGGGTCCCCGTAGAGCCGGTAGACCTCGGCCAGCCGTCGCCGCGGCACCGGATCGCCGGGGTAGGACGACACCAGTCCGCGCAGCCGCTGCCGGGCCATCGGTATCCGCCCGGCGGCGAGGTCGGCGTCGACACGGGCAAGGGTCTCTCTCAGGGCCATGCGTGCATGATCGGACAGCGGGGCGACGGCCGTCGAACCGGTTTCCGGTCCGGCCCCGGTCCGGCTCAGCGGCCCGGCCCTGGTCCGGCCCCTGCCCGGCCTCGGTCCGGTCCCGGCCCCTGCCCGGCTCAGGGGGCCCGGAGCGCCCGGCCGATCTCCTCGGCCGGGTACGGGGTCTCCCGGCTCTCGTCCGTCAGCCTGCCGTGGAACTCGGTGACGACGGCCGCGACCCGCGCGTGCCGGACGATCGCGGACCGGGCGGCCTCGGGCCCCGGCGGTGGTACGGCCCCGTCGGCACAGGCCCGGATCAGGGCCTCGCGCTCCGGCCGCCGGTATCCGTAGACGGCGGTGATCAGCCAGTTCACCAGATAGCTCAGGGCGTACGCCGGGTCGTGGTCGCGGTGCCGGGCGGCGAAGTCGCGTTCGGCGGGGGAGAGGTCGAAGCCGGTGGAGAGGGCGAGCCCGAAGTCGGTGAAGTACAGCCGCCGGCCGTCGGTGAGGACATTGCCGAAGTGGCCGTCGAAGTGCAGCAGCCCCAGCTCGTTCATGGCCCGTACCCCGGCGGTCAGTCGCTCTTCCACGGACCGTACGGCGGCGTCCGCCGCGCCCGGACCGGCCGCGATCCGCTCGGACAGCCAGTCGTGCAGGGTCCCCGGCAGCCGCTTCAGGAACAGTACGAGACTCGCGGGGGAACCCCGCAGCCCCTCGATCCGCCGCCGGATCCCGGCCCCGCCGCCCCAGTACGCCACGGCCCTTTCGACATCGGCGAGTTCACCGGGCAGCGGCGCGGGATCCCCCGGCACTACCCGCCAGTGGTAGAGCAGCGGAAAGCCGTCATGGTCCCCGGCCAGCACCCGGTCGGTGGCCATCCGGTGCGCGGCCAGCTCCCGCCACGCCCCGAACCCCGGACTGCCGGGCATCCCGACCCCGTAATGGCAGTACGCGGGCAGCCCGAACACATCGGCGGTCGAGTACCGGTGTTCCGGCGCCAGCTCGTCGGCGGTGAGGGGTACGCGCTTGACGAAGACGGCCGTCCCGCCGACGTCCAGCACCCCCGCGGCACCCCCGATCCCCGCCCCCAGCGGCACAACCCCCGCCAGCACCTCCCCGAGCCGCCGCTCCCCGACCGCCGCGAGCCACCCGGCGACCTTCTCGTACGCGCCCAGCCGCGCGCCGCGGTCCGGTCCGGCGTCCATCGTGACTGTCCCTCCTCGGACGGGATGTCCGCGAACTGTACGCGAGCGGGGGATATCACGGTCCCCTCCTCGATCGCCGAGCCGGAGTACGGCACATCGGACGACGACGATCCCCGCCGCGCCCGCGCGAGGAACCTCACCGATCAGCGAGTCGAATTTCTCTTCGATTCTCGGGGCGCCGTCCGTGCGGTCCGGGTCGTGCCGGAGCCGTCCCGGGAGGTCGGGGCGGGTGCCCGGGGGCGTCGGCGCCCGCCGGGCCTTCGCGCGTCCGGGGGATTCGGCGCGCCGCTCCTCGACCCGGCGCTAACGGAATGTCAGGATGGGATAACTCGCCCTGCTTCCAAGGGTGTTGGAGGAGTGTTGGGTATCGGGTCGACGGCCGCGGAACTGCATGCGGGCCTGGTCGAGGAGTTACGGAAGAGCGGCAGGATCACCACTCCGGAGGTGGCGGACGCCTTCGCCGCGGTACCGCGGCATCTGTTCGTCCCCGGGATACCGCTGAAGGAGGCGTACCGCGACGACGCTGTCTTCACCAAGCGCGCCCCGGACGGCACCCCGCTCAGCTCCGTCTCCGCCCCCTGGCTGGTGGCCACCATGCTGGAACGTCTTGACGCGGCCCCCGGCGACCGGGTGCTGGAGATCGGCTCCGGCGGCTACAACGCGGCCCTGCTCTCCCGCATCGTCGGGGAGAAGGGCGAGGTGACCAGCCTGGACATCGATCCCGAAGTGATCGACCGGGCGGAGTCGGCGCTGCGGTCCGCCGGAGTCGACGAGGTCCGGCTGCTGACCGGTGACGGCACCCTGGCGGTGCCGGACGGCGGGCCGTACGACCGGACCGTCGTCACCGTCCAGGCCACCTCGATCGCCCTGGCATGGCTGGAGCAGTTGACGGCCGACGGCCGACTGGTGGTCCCGCTCAGGCTTCGGGGCCTCGGGCGGCTGCTGACCTTCGTCCGGGCGGGCGACCACTGGGTCGGCGACGGCTGGGACCTGTGCGGATTCGTCCGGATGCGCGGCCCGGCCGCCCTCGATCCGATGGCGACCACCCCGCTGGGCGAAGGAGTGCGGCTGCGATGGGACGGTGGCCCTCCGCCCGACGCGGACGCTCTCACGACAGCCCTGGTGGGTGAGCGGCACGAGGTGTGGACGGGGGTGACCGTCGGGGTCACCGAGGGCACCCGGCCCGTCGTCGATCTGTGGCTGGCGACCGTGCTGGACGTCTTCGGGCGGCTGCATACGACCGGAACGGCCCCGGCCGGAGTCCGGGCGCTGCCCGGCGGCTCGCCCGCGACCTGGGACGGCACCGGGCTGGCCCATCTGACGATGCGTCCGGCCGACCCGGGGGCTTCCCGCTTCGAGTACGGCGTCGTCCGGTACGGCGGCGACGCCTCCACGGCGGTGGAGTTCGCCCACCAATTACGGATCTGGGACCGCGATCACCGAGACGGACCCGGGCCCGTCCTGCGGATCTTCCCGCGGGGCGGGCCCGAGTGCGCCGCCCGCGTCTGCCGCCTCCTGGACCGCCCGGGCCCGGCCATGGTGCTGGCCTGGCCGTGAGGGCGTGACCGGACAGCCCGACGAGACCCCCGGACCGGCCGGGTCCGGGTGAGCCACCACCTTCGACGACGCAGGAAGGAGGTTGACCGAGATGAGCACGGATTCGACGCTGTCGGCAGAGCTGGCGGAGGTCTTTCGGCTCGACGCGGCCCACGTCGATCTGACGCTGATCCGGGACGGCTTCGCCGAGACCGACGGCGACGACGCGGACGGCGACACCACCGGCGACGGCTGCGGCCCGTCCCCGCCGCAGGGCCCGACCACGGGGTGCCTGTTCCCCGGCGCCCGGTGACCCGATGACGAACCGGCGGTAGACCGGGGCGGTACGGCCCAAGGGCTGTACCGCCCCGGAACCTTGGTGCCAGGGGGGTTTGATGGGAGTGTTCGGGTTCGGTCCGGTGGCCATGGGCCGGGTGCCGCTGACGGCGGCCGAAGGCGGCCCGCCCGACCCGGCGGGGCTCTTCGCGGAGGGGCTGCTGCTGGCCTCCCGGGCGACGGCGGACGCGGCCGGGTCGGACCGGGCCGCCATCACCCGTACCGCCTACGCGATCAGGGCCCGGACCCGGACCACCCCGCATGGCGTGTGGTGCGCGGTCGCCCCCGTCGTACTGGCCGACGGCCCGTCGCTGCTCCGGCTCGGTACGGACCACCGGCCGGTGAGCACCCCGGCTCCGCTCTGGCTCCGGCGCTGCGCCGACCGGCTGCTGGACGAACCGGAGGTGCTCGACCGGCTGGAGCTCACCACCAACAATCTGGCGGTGCGCCGCGGTGAACGGTTCGAGGCCGAGTACCCGGCGCCCGGCCGGGGGCGGCTCGGGAGCGTCCGGGCGACGGACCTGTCCCGGTGGCTGCTCGCCCACTGTGCCGACGGCGCCCCCGGCGGCGCCGTGATCGAGGCGATCACGGCCCGCTACCCCGGCGCCGACCCGGGCGCCGCCCGGGAAGCCGTCCTCCGGATGATCCGTACCGGACTGCTGCTCACCGATTTTCTGCCCCGGGATCCTCGTGACGACCCGCTCGCCCGGCTGCTGGCGAGGGTCCCCTACACCGCGGGCCCCCGCCCGGCCCTCGTCCGGCTGAGTCGCGCCCTGGCGCACGCCGACCGCCACCCGCCCGGCGCCGCCCGCCGGACGGCGCTGCTGCTCGCCGCCCGGCGGCTGGCCGACCGGCTCCACTTCGTCGACCGGCCGTTCGCCGTGGACACCGTGGCCGACGCCGGGCTCCGGCTGCCCGCCGATATCGGCCGCAGAGCGGCCGAGGCCGCGGAGGCGCTGTGGCGCGTCGGCGACCGGCCGCCCCCGCTGGGCGACTGGTGGGCCCGGTTCACCGGCGTCTACGGGTACCAGCGGGCCGTACCGCTGCTGGAGGCCGTCGACCCGGTGGCGGGCATCGGCCCACCCGGGCCAGCCGACGCGCTGGCCGCGCGCTCGGACTCCGGTGAACGGCGCGAGCGGGTCCTCGCCCGCCTGCTCGCGGAGGCGTGCGCCGACGGATGGGCCGATGTGGAGCTGACCGAGGCGAGGATCCGGGATCTGGCGGTTCCGGGCGACGGCGAGCCGCCGCGTACCGCCGAGATCCACGTCCAGGTCCTGGCCTCGGCGGCCGGCTCCTTCCGGCTCGTCGTCGGCCGCCACTCCGCCCAGACCGCGGGATCGGCGGCCGGACGGTTCGCCGCCCTCCTGCCCGGTCCGGCGCCCGGCCCGGTCGCCGGAAACGGGACCGGGGACGCTCCGGTGGTCGCGGAGATCGTCTCCGTGCCCGCCACGGCGGAGACCGCGGGGCTCGCCGTGGAGACCGGTTTCGCGCCCTACCGGATCCCCCTCGGCGTGCCACCCCGGGACGGCGACCTCCACCCCCGCGACCTGGTGATCGTTCCCGGCGGCGGAGGACGTCCGCTGCTGTGGTCCACCGCACTGGGGCGGCCGGTCCTGCCCGTACTGTTCAGCCGGATCACCCGCGAACTGCTGCCCGCGCCCGCCCGGCTGCTCCATCTGCTGGGCCATGCCGCCGAGCGCCCCTGGCACACCTGGTCCTGGGGGCGGGCCGAAGTGTTTCCGTACACGCCCCGGGTCACCTTCCGGGGAACCGTTCTCGCGCCCCGGCGCTGGCTGCTCCCCGACGAACTGATCGCCGCCGCGGCCCGTCGGGCGGCCTGGCACGGCCGGTTCGCCGACTGGCTCTCCGCCGTACGACCGCCGCTGCCCGGCGAGGTCGTCGCCGAGGAGTCCGACCGGCGGCTCCCCCTGCGGACCGCCGACCCGACGCACCGGGAGATTCTGCGCCGGGCCGTGCTGCGCGGGGCCCGCGCGCTGGCGGAGAGCTTCGGGACCGGCGCCGGGGAACCTCCCGTCACCGGACCCGGCGGCGGCCGTCACCTCCTGGAACTCGTGATCCCGCTCCACCGGTCGGCGCCCGCCGCGCCCGCGAGCCTCGATCCGCGGATCGCCGTACGGCCGCGCCGGGACGACCTCAGGCCGCCGGGATCGGAGTGGCTTTCGGCCGCCCTCGCCGTCCCCGCCCGGCACCAGGACGCGGCCCTGCGGCGGCTGCCCGCGGCCCCCGCCACCGCGCGGATGTACTGGCTCCGGTACCGGACCCCGGCCCTCGGGGACCAGCTGCGGCTGCGCTACCGCGCGACCCCCGGCACGCTCCGGGAGATCCGGGACGACCTCGTCTCCTGGAGCACCGACCTGGTCGACCAAGGGCTCAGCGCCGGGCATCTGCACCACGAGCCGTACGTCCGGGAGACCGCGCGCTACGGCGGACCCGGCGCCGTCGACGCCGCGGAGGACGTCTTCGCCGCCGACAGCGCCCTGGCGCTCGCCCTGCTGGCGACCGACCCGCCCGAAGGCGCGGCGGACCACCGGATACCGATCGCCGCCGCCGGGGCCGCGGCGATCGCCCTGGCCGTCGCCGCCCCCGGATCCGGTGCCGGGACAGCTGCCGGAGCCGTACGCGAGGCCGTTCGCCGGGCCCTCCGCGGCTCCCCGCTCACCCGCGCGGAACGCCGCGAACGGGACCGGCTCCGCCCGGCCGTACGGAATTACCGGGTGCCGTCCCGGATCGCCGGGGCGTGGGCGGCCCGGAGCGGCGCGCTCGTCGCCTACGGCGATGTCCTGCCCATCCCCGAGATCGCCGCACGCTGCGCGTCCGATCTCGTCCACCTCAGCTGCAACCGGCTGGTGGGCACCGACCCGGGACGGGAACGGATCGTCAGATCCCTGGCGACCGATCTGCTGTACGCCCATGGCTGACGCCGTTCGCCAGGTCGAGCGGACCGTCCGCGCCGTGGCCGACGCGGACCGGCTCGTCGCGGATCTCGGCCCCGGCCGGGCCGCCACCCTCAGCCACGGCCTGCCCGGTACGGCCGTACTGCTGGCGACCCTGTCGGCCGGGGACCCGGGCCTCGCCCGCCGGGCGGAACACCACTGGGAGACCGCGGCCCGGCTGCTGCGGGGCCGGGCGCCGGACGGGATCCACAGCGGGCCGGGGGCGCTGGCCGCGTCCGTCGTCGTCGGCGGGGCATATCTGCGCCGCGAACCGGCCGCCCTCGGCCCGGCGACGAGGTGGCTCACGGCCCGGGCCGAAGGGCTCGCCCGCCATCAGCGAAGACGGCTGGACGCCGGGGGCCGGGGAGCGCCCTGGGGGGTGTACGACACGGTCAAGGGGCTCTCCGGAATCGGCCGGGTCCTCCTCGCGGCGCGTACGGCCGGCCGTACGGCCGCCGCACCCGGGCTGACGGCCGCGCTGACCACCCTCACCGGCTTGATCATCCCGTCCGGGGGCGGCCTGCCCGGCTGGTGGCTGCCCGCCGAGGACCATCGGCTGCCCCTCGCCGGGGGCCCGCCGCCGTCCGGCGCCGCGACCACCGGTATCGCCCACGGAATCGCCGGTCCGCTCGCGCTGCTCTCCCTCGCCGCCGAAGCCGGACACACCGTCCCGGGTCAGACGGCAGCGGTCCGTACAGCCGCCGACTGGCTGCTGACCTGGTCCGACCGGGTCCACGGCTGCCCCGCCCATATCAGCGGTGACGCGCTCCGACGGCCGCCCGACGCCCGGCGGCTCGCCGCCGCGCCCGGCCGACGCCACGCCTGGTGTTACGGTGCCGCCGGAATCGGCGCCGCTCTGGCCCACGCGGGCCGGGCCCTGTCGGACGCCGGGCTGGTCCGGGCCGGTCGGGACACGGTCGCCGCGATCGGCCGGTGGCCCGAGGAGCGCTGGGACACCGAGGGCCCCGGACTCTGTCACGGCAGCGCCGGAATCCTCCAGGCCGCGCGGCGTGCGGGTACGACGGGCCTGGCCCGCCGGGCTCTGCGGCTGACCCCGGAACTGCTGACCCCGGAACCTTCGGCCTCCGTGCCGTCGGTCTCGGCGCCGCCCGGTGAGCCCGGCGGTGGAACGGACCCTGCGGATGCTCCGGGCGGGCCCGCCGGGATCGGCTTCCTCGGCGGGGCGACGGGGGCGGTCTGCGCGCTCGCCGACGCCGAAGGGCTGCTGCCAGCCCCGCATACCGCTTGGGACGCGCTGCTGTTGCTGAGCTGACCGGTCCGCTACGGCCTCAGGGCTTCGCCCGCTTCTTCTGGCGGGTCCAGAAGAGTTTCTGGGCGAGCAGGGTCAGGGTGCCCGCCGTCATGATGCCGAGGAGGTTGAGCAGGAGCTGTTCCGTGGAGCCCCATGCCTGGCGGTACTCGTCGAAGGAGAAGGCGACCGCCGCGTTGGCCGCCGCCGGGATCGTGGTGACCGAGATGGCGACGCCGACGAGGGCGCCGGATTTGGCGGAGGTGAGGGAGAGGGTGCCCGCGACGCCCGCGAGGATGGCGACGACGAAGGAGAACTCGTCGGGCTGGTAGATGAAGTTGGTGTTGGGGCGGGGGGCTTCGAGGGCCGCCGCGTCGAAGAGCTCGAACCAGGTCATCAGATGGCTGAAGCCGACGGTGACGGACATCGCGGTGGCGAAGCCGATCAGCAGGGCCAGCAGGGAGCGGGCCGCCAGGCGGGGCGCGCGGCGGATCAGGGCGGTGGAGAGGCCCGCCAGGGGGCCGAACTCGGGGCCGACCGCCATCGCGCCGACGATCAGGATCGCGTTGTCGAGGACCACACCGCAGGCGGCGATCATCATGGCCAGCGACATGAAGGCCAGATAGGTGGCGGAGAGGGTCGACTCCTCGTGGGTGGCGTCCTCCAGGTGGTCCCAGAGGACCGCGTCGGCGCTCTCGCCGGGGGCCTCGTGTTCGGCCTGGTCGGCGCGGCGGGAGACGGAGAGGTCGATGTTCTCGACGGCGATGCAGCCGGTCTCGTCGATACCGAGTTCCCGCAGGTCGGCGATCAGCTCGTCGGCGGCTTCCCGGGCCACGTCGCAGAGGACCAGATCGCCGGCCGGGTCCCGGGCGGCGCCCGGCAGGACGACCAGGTGGGCGGTGCCGACCGCGGCTTCGAGCAGTCGGGTGACGTCGGCCGTGCGGTCGGCGGGGGTGATCAGTCGCAGATGCAGCACGCCGGGCGGCTCCCCACGGTCCGGGACGGTCAGAGTTTGCGCAGGGAGAGCCGTCGCACCTTGTGGTCGGGGCCCTTGCGTACCACCAGGGTGGCACGGCCGCGGGTCGGAGCCACGTTCTGCAGGAGGTTCGGCTTGTTGACGGTGCGCCAGGTGGTGCGGGCGTACTCCATCGCCTCCTCCTCGGTGACCTCGGTGTACTTGCGGAAGTACGAGGACGGGTCCCGGAACGCGGTCTCCCGGAGCTGCCGGAACCGGTTCAGATACCAGGTCTCGATGTCCTCGGGGCGGGCGTCGACGTAGACCGAGAAGTCGAAGTAGTCGGCGAGCGCGACCCGGGTCCGGCCGTCCTGGCCGGGGAGGGCGGGCTGGAGGACGTTGATGCCCTCCACGATGAGGATGTCGGGACGGCGTACCACCAGCCGCTCGCCGGGCACGATGTCGTAGATCAGATGCGAGTAGACGGGGGCGGTGACCTCGTCCTTGCCCGCCTTGATGTCGGCGACGAACCTGGTCAGCGCCCGGCGGTCGTACGACTCCGGGAACCCCTTGCGGGACATCAGGTCCCGGGCCTTCAGCTCCTTCATCGGCAGCAGGAAGCCGTCGGTGGTGACCCGCTCCACCCGGGGGTGTTCGGGCCAGCGGGCCAGCAGGGCCTGGAGCAGCCGGGCGACCGTCGACTTGCCGACCGCGACCGAGCCCGCGACCCCTATGACGAAGGGTGTGCCGCGCTGGGGGACCTGGCCGCCGCCGGTGTCGCCGAGGAAGGTGTTCAGGGCTCCGCGGAGTTCGCCGGTGGCCTTGACGTAGAGGTTCAGCAGCCGGGAGAGCGGCAGGTAGACGTCCCGTACCTCGTCCAGGTCGATCACGTCCCCGAGGCCGCGCAGCCGCTCGACCTCGTCGGCGGTGAGCGGTAGCGGGGTCTTGTCGCGCAGCGCGCTCCACTCCGCCCGGGTGAGGTCGACGTACGGGGTGGCGTCGGCGGCCTTGCGGTGGGTGTTCCGTGGCGGCGTCGTGATCACAGGCCCATTGTCGGTGCCGGGCGGCGGAAGCGGGCCGTGGGGTCCGTCACGCGGGTGGTGGCAGGGGTGATAACAGGGGTCGGGCAGGGGTGCCCCTGGTGTTCTCGGTGCTTCCGGTGCTGAGGGGGCTAGTGGGGTCCGTGCGGGCCGGGCGGGTGGCGTGCCGCCGGGCGGCGGGTGGTGTGGTCGCGGTACGGCCCCGGCGCCGTACAGTGCGGCATATGTGCGGAATCGTGGGATATGTCGGAGGTCAGTCGGCGCTGGACGTCGTGGTCGCCGGCCTCAAGCGGCTGGAGTACCGCGGCTACGACTCCGCCGGGGTCGCCGTACTCGCCGACGGGGGCATCGCCGCCGCCCGGAAGGCCGGAAAGCTGGTCAATCTGGAGAAGGCGCTGGTCGACCGGCCCCTGCCGACCGGATCCACCGGGATCGGGCACACCCGCTGGGCCACCCACGGCGGCCCCACCGACGCCAACGCGCATCCGCACCTCGACAACGCGGGCCGGGTCGCCGTCGTCCACAACGGGATCATCGAGAACTTCGCCGCCCTCCGGGCCGAGCTGGCGGACCGCGGCCACCGGCTGGACTCCGAGACCGATACCGAGGTCGTCGCCCATCTCCTCGCCGAGTCCTTCTCCTCCTGCGGCGATCTCGCCGATGCGACACGGCTCGTCTGCCGGCGGCTCGAAGGCGCGTTCACCCTGGTCGCGGTCCATGCCGACCAGCCCGGTACCGTCGTCGGCGCCCGGCGGAACTCGCCCCTGGTCGTCGGGGTCGGCGAGGAGGAGTCCTTTCTCGCCTCCGATGTCTCCGCCTTCATCGCGTACACCCGCTCCGCGATCGAACTGGGCCAGGACCAGGTCGTGGAGGTACGCCGGGACGGCATCACCGTCACCGGCTTCGACGGCGCCCCGGCCGAGGTCCGCCCGTACCACGTCGACTGGGACGTGTCGGCGGCCGAGAAGGGCGGCTACGCCTCCTTCATGCTCAAGGAGATCGCCGAGCAGCCGCGGGCCGTCGCCGACACCCTGCTGGGCCGGGTGGACGCCGACGGGTCCCTGACCCTGGACGAGGTCCGGATCCCGGTACCCGAGCTGCGGGCGGTGGAGAAGGTCGTGGTCGTCGCCTGCGGGACGGCGTTCCACGCGGGTCTGATCGCCAAGTACGCGATCGAACACTGGACCAGGATCCCCTGCGAGGTCGAACTCGCGAGCGAGTTCCGTTACCGGGACCCGATCCTCGACCGGCGGTCCCTGGTGATCGCGATCTCCCAGTCCGGGGAGACCATGGACACCCTGATGGCGGTCCGGCACGCCCGGGAGCAGGGCGCGAAGGTCCTCGCGGTCTGCAATACGAACGGCTCCACCATTCCGCGCGAGTCGGACGCCGTGCTCTACACCCATGCCGGTCCCGAGGTCGCCGTCGCCTCCACCAAGGCGTTCCTCACCCAGCTCGTCGCCTGCTATCTGGTCGCCCTCTATCTGGGGCAGGCGCGCGGTACGACCTGGGGCGACGAGATCCGGGCGGTCATCCGCGACCTGGCCGGGATCCCGGCCGCGCTCGACCGCGTACTGGAGACCACGGAGCCGGTACGCGCCCTCGCCCGCTCCCTGGCCGGTCAGGACACCGTCCTCTTCCTGGGCCGCCATGTCGGCTATCCGGTCGCTCTGGAGGGCGCGCTCAAGCTGAAGGAACTGGCCTATATGCATGCCGAGGGCTTCGCCGCCGGTGAGCTGAAGCACGGCCCGATCGCCCTGGTGGAAGCCGGGCTGCCGGTGGTCGTCGTGGTGCCGTCGCCCCGCGGCCGGTCGGTGCTCCACGGGAAGATCGTCTCCAATATCCAGGAGATCAGGGCGCGCGGGGCGCGGACCGTGGTGATCGCGGAGGAGGGCGACGAGGCGGTGGTCCCGTACGCGGATCATCTGGTCCGCATCCCGGCCGTCCCGACCCTGCTCCAGCCGCTGGTCGCTACGGTTCCGTTGCAGGTGTTCGCCTGTGAGCTGGCCACGGCCCGGGGCAACGAGGTCGACCAGCCGCGCAATCTGGCCAAGTCCGTGACCGTGGAGTAGTGAGTCAACAGATGATCATCGGGGTGGGGATCGACGTCGCCGAGATCGACCGGTTCGCGGCGTCGCTGCGGCGTACGCCGGCGATGGCCCGGCGGCTCTTCCTGGAACGCGAGCTGCTGCTGCCCAGCGGTGAGCGGCGGGGGTACGCGTCCCTCGCGGCCAGGTTCGCCGCGAAGGAGGCGGTGGCGAAGGCGCTGGGTGCTCCGCCGGGTCTCCAGTGGACGGACGCGGAGATCTGCGTCGAGTCCGACGGGCGGCCCCGGCTGGAGGTCTACGGCACGGTGGCGGCGCGCGCGACGGCGCTTGGGGTGCGTTCCTGGCATATCTCCCTCAGTCATGACGCGGGTGTGGCGTCGGCGGTGGCGATCGCGGAGGGGTGACGGAGGCGGAGGGGTGACGGGGGAGGGGTGATCGCGGAGGGGCGGCGGGGTGACGCGATGACCGGGTAAGTAAGCGGTCCTATGCGGTCTGTCGCATGGCGATCCATGGCAAATCGGGCAATACGTGAGACATATCTATCAAATACGCTTTGCCCAGCCTTTAACTGCAAAACCTGGTCATCGCGCTCCTTAGTGTTGTATGCCATGAGCACGCTCCCTTCCCGCAGTGTCGCCGTCGTCCTCGGCACCCGCCCCGAACTGGTCAAACTCGCCGAACTGATCCGGCTGCTGGGCCCCGCCGCCCGGATCCTCCACACCGGCCAGCACTACGACCCGGAGCTGTCCGGCGGATTCCTCGACGAACTGCGTTTGCCCGAGCCGGAGTTCCTCCCCGGTGTCGGCGGCCGGTCGCGTGCCGTCCAGGTCGGAGCCGCCCTGGCGGCGCTCGACACGAACTTCGAGGCCGCGCCGCCGCTCGCCGTCGTCGTCCAGGGCGACACCAACGCGGCCCTGTCGGGCGCCCTGGCCGCCAACGCCCGTGAGCTGCCCCTGCTCCATGTCGAGGCCGGGCTGCGCAGCCACGACCGGGCGATGCCCGAGGAGCACAACCGCGTCATGATCGACCGGCTGGCCGACGTCCTCTGCGCGCCCACCCCCGGGAACCGGGAGCTGCTGCTGGCCGAGGGGATCGCGCCGGAGCGGATCGAGGTCACCGGCAATACCGTCGTCGAGGCGGTACGCGACCACCTTCCGCCGCCGCGTGAGCGGGCCGCCCTGCTGGCCGGACACGGTCTGACCGCCGACGGATACGTCCTGGCCACCGTCCACCGGCCGGAGAACACCGACGACATCGCCGCCCTCACCGCGGTCCTTGGCGAGCTGGCCCGGCTCGGCGAGGAGCTGCCCGTGGTCCTCCCGCTCCACCCCCGCACCCGCGCCCGGATCGCCGCGGCCGGTCTGGACCCGCTGCTCGAAACGGTGACCGTCCTGCCGCCGAGCGGGTACGGCACCTTCCTCGCCCTGGCCCGCCACGCCGCCGTCATCGTCTCCGACTCCGGGGGCGTCCAGGAGGAGACCACCGTCCTCGGCCGACCGCTGGTCGTGGTCCGCCGCTCCACCGAGCGACCCGAGGCGCTGGCGGACTTCGCCGAACTGACCCCGCCCGGACCGGGCATCACCACCGCCGCCCGGCGCAGGCTCGCCGAGGGCGCCGACGGTCTGCGCCGGCTCGCCGCTCTGCCCAGCCCCTACGGGGACGGCGGCGCGTCCCTGCGGATAGCCGGGCTGGTCGAGACCGCCGCGCGGGCCGGACGTACCGCCGGAGACCACAGCTCCGTACCGGCCGGGGCGGCGGCGTGAGCACCAGCCATCTCTTCTACGTCTTCCCCTTCCTCCTCCTCGCCTGCTTCTTCGTCTACTGGGCCGGATCCCGTACCGCGTACGCGCGCCGCCGCCCCGCGCCGAAGGGCGACCCCGCCGCCTTCGACTGGCACTTCTTCGTGCCGTGCCGCGACGAGGAGGCCGTCATCGCCACCACGGTCACCCGGCTGCGTACCGACTTCCCCACGGCCCGGGTCCGGGTCGTCGACGACGCCAGCGACGATCTCACCGCCCCGATCGTGGCCCATCTGGCCGAACGGGACCCGGACGTCCGGCTGGTCTCCCGCCGCCGCCCCGACGCCAGGACCGGCAAGGGCGCCGCGCTCAACGCCGCCTACGCGGCGCTGAACCGTGAACTCGACGGCACCGCCACCGACCGCGGCCGGGTGATCGTCTGTGTCGTCGATGCCGACGGCCGGCTCTCGCCCGACGCGCTCGACCGGGTCAGCGGCCCGGACGGCTTCGCCGACCCGGATACCGGCGGTGTCCAGATCGGCGTCCGGATGCGGAACGCCGAGGACCGGCGTCCCCTCGCCCACCGGGGGCGGCTCGCCAACGCCTACGCCCGGCTCCTGATCCGGATGCAGGACATGGAGTTCGCCACCTCCAACACCGGGATGCAGCTGCTGCGCCGCCGGACCGGCTCGGTCGGCCTGGGCGGCAACGGGCAGTTCACCCGGCTGACCGCGCTCGACCGGGTCGCCGTCGCCGAAGGCGGCAGGCCCTGGCAGCACGACGCGCTGCTGGAGGACTACGAGCTGGGTCTCCAGATGCGTCTCACCGGGCACCGGGTCACCCATCTCCACGACACCTGGGTGACCCAGGAGGCGCTGCCCCACACCCGTCGTTTCCTCGCCCAGCGCACCCGCTGGGCCCAGGGCAACATCCAGTGCGTCCGTTACACGGGCCGGATCGTCGCCTCGCGGCACTACCGGCCGTCGGGGGTACTCGAAGCCCTCTACACCTTCTTCCAGCCGATCGCCCATCTGGTGACCCTGCTGGTGACCGTGGTGATGGCCGCGGCCCTCGTCGTGGGCGGCAGTACGGTACTCGCCGCCTGGCCGCTCGCCGTCTCCCTCGTCGTCCTCTCCGTCATCCCCTTCCTCCTGTGGGGACCGGTCTACCGGCGCGACTTCGCCCCCGGCCACTCCCGGCTCAAGGGGCTGCTCTGGGGGCTGGCGCTCTGGCTGTACGCGTACCACCTCTTCGTCGTCTGCGCCCGCGGCTGTCTCCGGATCCTGCGGGGCCGGACCGGCTGGGCGAAGACCCGGCGGAACGCCGAGACGGCGGGTATCGGGCCGGTCGCCACCGAGTCCTGAGGCCGGGCTTTGAGGCCGGGGCGGCGGGCGGCGTGCGGCGACGGACGAGTACCGCGAACACCGATGCCGCCGCCCGTTCCCCGGGGAGGGAGGAGGGCGGCGGCACCGATGGGTCCCGCGGGGGGCACGGGGCCGGGACGGTCCGCGCGAGCCTTGCAGAGGCGCGCGGACCGTCCCGGCCGGGGTGTTCCGGCCGGTGGGGTGTCCCGGCCGGGTCAGGCCGTCCTGCGACGGCGGTGGACCAGGAACGTGGCCACGGCGCCCGCGACCGCGAGTCCGGCCGCCGCGCCGGTGAGGGCGAAGGCGTTCGTACCGGTGGAGGCGAGCGATCCGCCGCCCGATCCGCCGGTGGAGCCGCCGACGGTGCCGCCGGTGGAACCGCCGCCTGCCGAGCCGCCGCCCGAGGTGCCCGTCGTACCGCCGTCTCCGCCGCCCGTGGAGTGGCCGCCGGAGCCGCCGGAGGACGAGCCGCCCGACGAGCCGCCGGACGAGCCGCCGCCGGACGAACCGGACGAACCGTTGGACGAGCCGCCGGACGAACCAGGCGGCGGTTCCTGCGCGGCGTCCTTCACCGTCAGTACGGCCGGGGCGGAACGCAGGGACCCGACGGGGTTGGAGAAGACCGCCCGGTAGCGGTTCCCGTCGTGCTCCTTCGCCGCGGCGAAGGAGAGCTTCGGGCCCGAGGCGCCCGCGATCGGCAGCCATGTCGAGCCGTCCGAGCTGACCTCCCAGCCGTTGACGGGCGCCGGGACGCCCGTCGCCGCGGCCGTGAACTCGGCCTTCTTGCCCGCCGTGACCGTGACCGCCTTCGGGGCCCCGGTCACCGCCGGGGAGACCTGCCGCTGGGTACGGGTCACCTTGCCGTCGGCGACGGTGAAGACGCCGTGGGCCGTCGGGTCGAGGCTGATCCCGGAGGGTTTGTCGCCGACCTCCAGTACCTCGGTCTTCCCGGTCCGCACCTCGATCGCGGCGACCTCGGGCGCCTGGGTCCTGGCCACGTACAGCGTCCCGGTGGTCTCGTCGAACGCCATCGCCTTCGGGTTGGGCCCCGCGGGCAGGGTGTCGGTGACCTTGTTCGCCGCCAGATCGACGGTGAGGACCGTGCCCGCCGCCAGATTGGCGACATAGCCGGTACGGCTCTTCGGGTCGACCGTGACCCCCATACTGCCGAGCGCCGACGTGCCCAGGCTCAGCTCGCTCGTGAGCGCGCCGGTCTTCCCGTCGATGCCGTTCAGGATGTTGTGGAACGTCATCGGCGAGGTGGAGGTGTTGGGTCCGACATAGGTGGCGTACGCGCGGTCCGCCGAGGTGTCGACGGCCAGCCCCGCGGGCGGGAACCGGAGTACGGCCGGTGCGCCGGTCCGCTGCCAGTCGGCGGACGCCGTCTTCCCGGTGGTGAAGGTCGTGACCGACCTCCTCGACGGTTCGGCGGCGTAGACCCGCCCGGCAGCGGGGTCGACGGCCAGCAGACTCACATGGGCGTCCAGCCACGCCTTGTCCTTCAGGACACCGTTCTTGGTGTTATAGGTCGCCAGCCGCTCGTCGAAGGCCAGATGCAGGGCGCCCGCCCCGGAGTCCAGCGCCATCGCCGAGACCGCGCCGGGCAGTACGGCGGGCGTGCCGACGGCCTTGCCCGTGGTGGTGTCGTAGGTCGTCAGCCGCTGCTCGGTGCCGCTGTTGCTCGCCACGTACAGCCGCCCCTTCGCCGGGTCGGCCACCGCGTGGTCCGCGCCGCCCACCGGCGGGGTGATGGTCCCCAGGGCCCGGTGTTTCACGGTCCCGGCCGGGACCTCGGGCGAGGGCGTGCCGCCGCCCGTGGCGAAGCTGAACGGGACGATGACGTCCTGGTCGCGGTCGGAGATATGGGTGTGGTCCGCCCGGGTGACGACGGCACAGCGGGCCTGGGTGCAGTCCGCGCCGCTGTCCTTCGCCTTGAGGGTCAGATCGAGGGTGAAGCTCCCCTTGCCGTCGCCGCCGACGGTGAACTTCTTCACCAGGCCCTCGCCGTAGGGCGGCGGGTTGTTGGAGATCCAGTAGGAGGAACCGGAACTTCCGGAGAAATCGCTGCCGCCCAGGCAGGGGCTGGGCTGCTCGCCGGGCTCGGGAACCCGGCAGACCGCCAGGTAGATGCCCTTGGTGACGTCGTAACCGGTGCCGGAGACCCGGACCTTCTGTCCGGCCGGATCGATATTCGCCGTCTCGGAGACGGTCAGCTTCTGGCCGGTGGGCCCGGTGGCCTCGCCGGGCGTGGCCGCCGCGGCCGTTCCCGGCGCCGCCGCGGTGAGGGCCGCGGCGGCGAACAGGAACGGCGCGGCGAAGGCCACGAGGCGTCCGGCGCTTCTGGTGCGCGTGGGCATGGGTTAGGAGAACGTCACCGGGACGTAGACGTCGTACTTGCGGTCATTGGTGTCGAAGTGGTCGGCGCGAGTGACGATCGCGCAGGTCACGCCGCCCTGGCCGCAGGTGACGGAGGACGAGATCTGCGCCTTGACATGGATCTGGACGGAGAAGCTGCCGCGGCCGGCCGCGACCGTGTACGGCGAGGAGTTGTTCGGCGCCATCCAGTACCAGTCCTTGTTGACCCAGTGCGACGCGCCCGTCGTACCGGCCTGGTCCTGGCCGCCGAGACACGGCGTCGGCTTGGAGTTCCAGGTCGACGGGTCGGTGACGTTCACCCCGGCGGGCACCGCGCACAGACCCACGTAGACACCCTGCGAGGGGTTGTAGCCGGTACCGCTGACGGTGACGTTCTGCCCGGTCGCCGCAGCCGTGTTCGGGGCGGTGAGCGAGAGGTTGTACGTCGCCCCGTCCACCACCGTTCTCGTCACGGTCGCCGCGGACGCGGAGGAGGCGAGGCCCATGGTGAGGGCGGCGGCACCGAGCACGGCGACACCGGCGCGGGCGGCCGTACGGGTGGCCTTGCGGGGGGCCTTGGTGGCGGCAGAGCGCATGGGTGGGGGCACCTTTCGGTTTCGGGGAAGGCGGGGAGTGGTCGCGAGACGTTCACGACCACTTAGGTAAGGCAAACCTAAGTTCGACTTGAGGTCACGTCAACCCTGCGACCTGCGCGGCGCGGTGAGCGGTCGCAGGGGCCGCCGTGCTTCTTCTGGGGACCGTCGGCTACCCGGTCACGCCCGGCGCCATCGGGTATTCCCCGGCCTGCGGACCGCGGCTGGTTGCTCGCGCAGTTCCGCCCCTACGCCTCCGGCCATGGGGGGACCCACAGCGCCTTGGCTCTCCACGGCGTCGCCGACTACCCGGGTCGCGCCCGGCGGCCTGGTGTTGTTCGCGGTCCGCGCCACCGTCGTGGTTGCCCGCGCAGTTCCGCCCCCTATGCCTTCGGCGATGGGGGGACCCCCAGCGCCTTGGCTCTCCACGGCGTCGCCGACTACCCGGGTCGCGCCCGGGGGCCTGGTGTTGTTCGCGGTCCGCGCCACCGTCGTGGTTGCCCGCGCAGTTCCCCGCGCCCCTAGGTTGCCCTCCTGACCGCTCCTCCCAAGAGACGGGCCCTCCAAGACCGGAAACCCTTTCAGGGCGGTGCCGGTAAGAGCATTTAGGGGCGCGGGGAACTGCGCGACAAGCCATGACGGTGGCGCGGACCGCCGACAACATCAGGCCCCTGGGCGGGACCCGGGGTTGTGGGCCTCAGCCGGAGGGCCAAGGCGCTGGGGTCCCCCCCATTGCCGGAGGTACAGGGGACGGAACCGCGCGACCAGCCACAAACGGAGCGCGGCGCGGCGAAGCCTGGGGGAGACTCGGAGCATGCGTACCGCCCACACCGTGGACACCGTCCGCCGCGCCGAGGCCGAACTGATGGTCCGGCTCCCCGACGGCACCCTGATGGCGCGCGCCGCCGCCGGACTCGCCGCCGTCTGCGCCCGGCTCCTGCGGGGCGGACCGGGCGGGGGGCCCGGCGGCCGGGTCTACGGGTCCCGCGTCGTCGTCCTCGCGGGCGGCGGCGACAACGGCGGCGACGCGCTCCACGCGGGCGCCCGGCTCGCCCGCCGGGGCGCCGGGGTGAGCGCCGTACTCCTCGCCCCCGACCGGGCCCACCCCGGCGGCCTCGCGGCGCTGCTCGCGGCGGGCGGCCGGGTCGCCGACGATCCGTACGAGGTCCTGGCCGCCGCCGACCTCGTACTCGACGGGATCACCGGGATCGGCGGTCGCGGCGGACTCCGCCCCGACGCCGTGCCCGTGGCCCGGGCCGCCCGGGGCTCCCGGGCCGTGATCGTCGCCGTCGATCTGCCCAGCGGCGTCGAAGCCGACAGCGGCGAGGTGCGCGGCGAGGCGCTCGGGGCCGATCTGACCGTCGTCTTCGGCACGGAGAAGCCAGGGCTCCTCGTGGACCCGGCGCGCGAACACGCGGGCGCGGTGCACCTCGTCGACATCGGGCTGGGCGGCGTACTGCCGTCCGTACCGGCGCTGGAGGCCCTCCAGCACACTGACGTCGCCCGGCTGCTGCCCCGGCCGGGCACGGCCGACGACAAGTACCGGCGCGGCGTCGTCGGGATCGCCGCGGGCTCCGCGCGGTACCCGGGGGCGGCGGTCCTCGCGGTCGCGGGCGCGCTGCGGGGCGGCGCCGGAGCCGTACGGTACGTCGGGCACGCCGCCGACCAGGTGATCGCCCGCTACCCGGAGACCCTGGTCCACGCGGGCCCGCCGGGGAAGGCGGGGCGCGTCCAGGCATGGGTCGTCGGACCCGGACTCGGCGACGAACTCGACGCCGTCGCAGAGATCCTCGCGGCGCCCGTTCCCGTACTGGTCGACGCGGACGGACTGCGCCGCCTCGCCGACGAACCGGGCCTGGTGCGGGACCGCGCCGCGCCCACCCTGCTCACCCCGCACGCGGGCGAGGCGGCGGCGCTCCTCGGCACCACCCGCACCGAGGTCGAGGCCGGACGGCTCGCCGCCGTCCGGGAACTCGCGGGCCGGTACGGGGCGACGGTCCTGCTCAAGGGCTCCACGACCCTGATCGCCGACGCGGACCCGGCCGTACCGGTCCGGGCCGACCCGATGGGCACGCCATGGCTGGCGACGGCGGGCTCCGGCGACGTGCTCTCCGGCCTCGCGGGCTCCCTCCTCGCGACGGGCCTCCCCGCGCGGGACGCGGGCTCCGCCGCGGCGTACCTCCACGGCCTGTCGGCCCGCACGGCGGCGACCCGGGGCGGCACGCCGGTCACGGCCCCCGACATCGCCTCGACGCTCCCGGCGGCGTGGCGCGACATCCAGTCCCTCTGAAGCCCGCGGCCCCGCCTCCGGCGCCGGGGGTGCACGGGGGTGGGGTACCCCCGAGCCCCTCGGCCCGCCGGGGCACCGCCCCGAACTCCCCGGGCCGCGCCCGGCCACTGATTCTTGTTCGCGGTCCGCGGACCGCGGGTGGCTGCTCGCGCAGTTCCGCCCCCTATGCCTCCGGCATGGGGGGACCCCCAGCGCCACCTGGGTTGCCCTCCTCGTTGCCCTCGTCAAGAGGCGGGTCCCCACTTTTCAGGGCCGGTGCCGGGGAGAGCATTTAGGGGCGCGGGGAACTGCGCGACCAGCCACAGGCGGTCCGCAGACCGCCGACGACATCAGGCCGCCGGGCGAGACCCGGGTCTTGGGGCGGTGCCCCGGAGGACCAAGGCGCTGGGGGTCTCCCCATTGCCGGAGGCATAGGGGCGCGGGGAACTGCGCGACAAGCCACGACGGTGGCGCGGACCGCGAACAACATCAGGCCCCCGGGCGCGGCCCGGCGGCAACCCGGAGGACCAAGGCGCTGGGGGTCCCCCCATTGCCGAAGGCACAGGGGGCGGAACTGCGCGACCAGCCACAGACGTGCGGCAACCCCCGAAAAACATCAGGCCCGGCAGCCCGGACGCGGCGCTCCGGAAGGACCCGGCGGGGCCTCTGAGAGACTGGGGGGGATGAACGACACCGTCACCACCTCAGGCTTCTCCCGCGCCCGCGCCGAGATCGATCTCGGCGCGCTCCGCGGCAACGTCGCGACGCTGCGCGCCCGGACCGGCGGCGCGGCGCTGATGGCCGTGGTGAAGTCCGACGCCTACGGGCACGGCGCCCTGCCCTGTGCCCGGGCCGCCCGGGAGGCGGGGGCCGCCTGGGTGGGGACGGCGACGCCGTGGGAGGCGCTCGCGTTGCGCGCCGCCGGGCTGGACGGGCCGCTGATGTGCTGGCTGTGGACGCCGGGTGGCCCCTGGCGCGAGGGCGTGGACGCCGGGCTCGACATGTCGGTCAGCGGTATGTGGGCGTTGGCCGAGGTGGTCGCCGCAGCCCGGGAGGCCGGCCGCCCGGCCCGGATCCAGTTGAAGGCGGATACGGGCCTGGGCCGTAACGGCTGCCAGCCCGGTGACTGGCCCGAACTGGTCGCCGCCGCCCGCGCGGCCGAAGCGTCCGGCGCGGTCCGGGTGACCGGGGTCTGGTCGCATTTCGCCTGCGCCGACGAGCCGGGGCATCCGTCGATCCGGCTCCAGTTGGACATGTTCCGGGAGATGCTGGCGTACGCGGAGGGGCAGGGCATCGAGCCGGAGGTGCGGCACATCGCCAACTCCCCGGCCGCGCTCACTCTCCCCGAGGCCCATTTCGACCTGGTGCGGACGGGGATCGCGATGTACGGCGTCTCGCCGTCGCCGGAGGTCGGTACGGCCCGGGAGCTGGGGCTGCGGCCGGTGATGACGCTCTCGGCCCGGGTCGCTCTGGTGAAGGGCGTTCCGGCCGGACACGGCGTCAGCTACGGGCACACCTATGTCACCGGCGAGGAGACGACTCTCGGTCTGATCCCCGTCGGGTACGCGGACGGCGTTCCGCGTCATGCCTCCGGCCGGGGGCCCGTGTTGGTCGGCGGGGAGTTGCACACCGTCGCCGGGCGGGTCGCCATGGACCAGTTCGTGGTGGACCTGGGGCGGCACAAGGTGCAGGAGGGCGCGGAGGCGGTGCTGTTCGGCCCGGGGGACCGGGGTGAGCCGACGGCCGAGGACTGGGCGCGGGCCTCGGACACCATCGCGTACGAGATCGTCACCCGGATCGGCCAGCGGGTGCCCCGCCACTACGTCGGTACCGACACCGGGCCCGACACCGACACCGACACAGGGCCCGGCACCGGCACGCCCGCCGATCCGAACGGCGGCACGCCGCCCTCGGCCTGAGAACCGGGTCCGCGCGGAAGAAGCGGGAGGGCCGATGCCCGTCCCCGCCCCCCGACCGCGGACCGTGGTGCCACGGAGACGGACGACGACCCGGCCGACGAGGACGCCCCGCCCGGCCGGGACGACCAGCAGGACGACCAGGAGGAGCCGCACGGTGACCGAGACCAGTACGGGGGACGCCCTGGCCGCAGCCGCGGTCTCCGCCGGGACGGGCCCCTGGCGCCGGGCCGGGATCGCGGGCGCCGCGATAGGGGTGATCGCGGCGGGCGCGGCCGTGGGCGTCGCCGTCGAACGGCTCACCGTCAGCCGGGGGGTCCGCAAGAAGGCCCGGCTCGCCCTCGACGCCACCGGCCCGTACGGATCGGTGCGCGGCGTCCCCGGGAAGGCCGTCGCCGACGACGGCACCCTCCTCTATTACGAGGTCGACGATCTCGATCCGCAGGCCGCCGGGCCGCGTCGGCGCAGGCTCTTCGGCCGTAAGGCGCCCGCCCCGGTCACCGTCGTCTTCAGCCACGGCTACTGCCTCAGCCAGGACTCGTGGCACTTCCAGCGGGCCGCCCTGCGCGGGCTGGTCCGTACCGTCCACTGGGACCAGCGGAGCCACGGCAGGTCGGAGCGGGGCGCGGCCCAGCAGGGGCCGGACCGGCGGCCGGTCTCCATCGACCAGCTCGGCCGGGATCTGAAGGCCGTGATCGACGCGGCGGTCCCCGAGGGGCCCGTGGTGCTGGTGGGGCATTCGATGGGCGGGATGACGGTGATGGCGCTGGGCTCGCAGTATCCGGAGTTCGTCCGGGACCGGGTCGTGGCCGTCGCTCTCGTCGGCACCTCCGGCGGACGGCTGGGCGAGGTCAACTACGGGCTGCCGGTCGCGGGCGTGGCGGCCGTACGGCGCGTACTGCCGCAGGTGCTGCGGGCTCTCGGATCCCAGGCCGAGCTGGTCGAACGGGGCCGCCGGGCCACGGCCGACCTCTTCGCCGGGCTGATCAAGCGGTACTCGTTCTCGTCCCGCGACGTCGATCCGGCGGTCGCGCGGTTCGCGGAGCGGATGATCGAGTTGACCCCGATCGATGTGGTCGCCGAGTTCTATCCCGCCTTCTACGAACACGACAAGACTGGTGACCTGGGGGTCTTCGCCGATCTTCCGGTGCTGGTACTGGCCGGGGACAAGGATCTGGTCACCCCGAGCGCGCACAGCGAGTCCATCGCCGATCTGCTGCCGGACGCCGAGCTGGTGATCGTGCCGGACGCCGGACATCTGGTGATGCTGGAGCACCCGGAGGCCGTCACGGACCGGCTGGCGGATCTGCTCGCCCGCGCCGGGGCGGTACCGGCAGCGGCTAACGTTGGCCCGTATGGAAGCACCGCACAACCCGGCTGACGCCGTCCCCGCCCCCGCTGCCGCCGCCGGACTCGCCGTCGAATCGGCCGAGGAGATGCGCGACCTGGGGCGACGGCTGGCGAAGCTGCTGCGCCCCGGCGATCTGGTGATGCTCACCGGCGAGCTGGGTGCCGGAAAGACGACCCTGACCCGGGGCCTGGGCGAGGGCCTCGGCGTACGGGGCGCGGTCACCTCGCCCACCTTTGTGATCGCCCGGGTCCATCCGCCGCTGACCGGCGGCCCGGCCCTCGTCCATGTGGACGCCTACCGGCTGGGCGGCGGTCTGGACGAGATGGAGGATCTCGATCTCGACGTCTCCCTGCCGGATTCGGTGGTCGTGGTGGAGTGGGGTGACGGGAAGGTCGAGGACCTGTCGGACGACCGGCTCCATGTGGTGATCCACCGGGTCGTCGGCGACACGGACGACGACCGCCGGACCGTGACGCTGACCGGGTACGGGGCGCGCTGGACGGAGACGGATCTGCGGTCGCTCTGACGACGGCCCTGCTCCGTGCGCGCCGCCCGGAGTCGTACGAGTCGTACGCGGGCGACACCGGGCGGGCACCGGTGCCGAGCCGTACGCGGCGGAGGCGTCGTGCCCGGATCAGGGCGGCTGGTCGGCGCGGCGAAGGCGTAAGGCGTTCTTCAACGGCTCGGGCGTCGTCTCGTCCTGCCGGTGGTGCCTCGCGTCCGGTGGCGCACGGTCCCGGGCGGTGTCCGGGGCCGGATTCCCCGGATATTCCGACAAGCCGTCGGGAAACTGTTGCGCGGGGCGTGCCGGGCGTGGTGACATGGTACGGACGCTTGGTTAGGTGTACCTAACTACCCGACCGTCGACCGATGACCGTCGACCGAACCGGTCCTCGTGACCTGGGAGGCAGCCATGGCATCCGAGCGCGACACGGCACTCCGGCCGTCCCGGCGGCACCGGCCGCCCCAGCCGCCGTCCATGCGGGACCTGCTGGCCTCCTGCGCGGCGGCGACGGCGGTCTCCACGCCGCCCCGGCTCCACGACGAAACCGGGCACGATCACACCTACGACCACGAACGCGACTACGACGGTACGGGCGGGGCGGCGCACGCCGAGCCGGGCACCCGTGCCGACGGGAACCGTCCGCCGGTCCACCGCGACGCCGCCTGACCATCGGGCCGGGCCGGTGCGCGGGTGCGCCCGGAGCCGTACTCGTACCGCCGAGGAGGTACGGAACGCCCCGCCCGCCGGGTCCTCCGTACGGGCGGTTCTCGCCGCCCGTACGCGACCGGCCGCGACCGGTCAGGGGATGACGACGACCTTCGTCCCGACCGTCGCGAAGCTCCAGATCACATCGCCGTCGGCGCGCGTCATCCGTACGCCGCCGGTCTTCTTCTTCGGGTTCGGCGCCGCCATGGAGCCGTTGACCGCCGCGCTGAAGCCGATCGTCACCCCGTCGGCCTTGGCGAACCGCACCACGTGCTCGATCGCCACCCCGTCGGAGCCGGGGATCTTCCCCGCGCGCGAGGTCACCGAGTACGTTCCCGGCTTCGGGTTCACCGTCGACGGCATCACCTGGAAGGTGTGCTTGACCTTGTTCGTCTTGTTCTCGACGAGCCAGACGCGGCGCGACTGGAGGCCGTAGACCACCCGTTCGCCCGAGCCCGATCCGGTGGGCAGCGCCAGCGGGTTGACCGGCGTCTTGGGCGCGGTCTTCCCCGGGCTCGTATTCGCCCCCGGCCTGGCCTTCATGTCGGAGACGCTGGCCTCCGCCTTGTAGGCGAGGAAACCGACACCCGCCAGAGCGGCTGCCGTGAGCCCGGCCACCAGTCCCGAGCTGCGTGCCACCTGCGCCACCTTTCGGTCTTCTCCGGCTCTCCGGGTCCGTCGTTTCCGTCATGCCGACGTCCGGGCCGGGCGGGACGGTTCGGTCCGTCTTCCGTTCCGAATCCGTTCCGGCCTGACCGGTGCCGTTCTGTTCTGATCCGTTTCTGATCCGTTTCGTTCCGGATCGGCTCCGGGGTGTCGAAACGACTGAACGACTGTCGCATGGGATGTCTCCGTGGCGACGGTAGCAGCAGGCTCCCCCCTGGGAGGGGGAGCCGTGCCCGGGTCGCGGGAGCCGTAGGCTGTTCGCGTGCTCCTGCTCGCCGTAGATACCGCCACGCCCGCCGTCACCGCCGCCCTCCACGACGGCACGAACGTCGTCGCCGAGTCCAGCCGGGTGGACGCCAGGCGCCACGGCGAACTGCTGCTGCCCGCCGTCGACCGGGTCCTGACCGAGGCCGGGGTCGGGCTCGACGCCGTCACGGCCGTGGTGACCGGGGTCGGCCCCGGTCCCTACACCGGGCTGAGGGTCGGCCTGGTGACCGCCGCGACCTTCGGTTCGGCGCTGGGCGTGCCCGTGTACGGGCTCTGCACGCTGGACGGGATCGCCTACGCCGCCGGACGTGACGCGGGCCTCGAAGGGCCGTTCGTGGTCGCGACCGACGCCCGGCGCAAGGAGGTCTACTGGGCCCGGTACGACTCCCCGCGCGCCCGGGTCGAGGGCCCGGCCGTCGACCGGCCCGCGGACCTCGCCGACCGGGTCGCGGGCCTGCCCGCCGTCGGCGCGGGCGCCCTGCTCTACCCCGACGCCTTCACCACCGTGCTGCCCGGGCCCGAGTACGTGTCGGCCGCCGCCCTGGCGGCGCTGGCCGCCGACGAACTGGCCCGGGAGGCCGAGTCCGGCGAGCCGTCGGCGGTGTTCCTGCCGCCGCAGCCGCTGTATCTGCGCCGGCCGGACGCGCAGGTGCCGAAGAACTACAAGGTGGTCACCCCGCAGTGACCGCCCCGCACGATCCGGCCGGGGACGGCCGGGCCGACCCCGGACCCCCTCCTGTCGCGGAGCCCGCAGCGGCTCCGGCCCCCGGCGCCGACACGGCCCCCGACACGGACTCCGGCGCCGACGCGGAGCCCGCCTCCGGGCCCGTCCTGCGCGGGATGCGCTGGTGGGATCTCGGACAAGTACTTGTCCTGGAAAACGACCTCTTCCCCGAGGACGCCTGGTCACCGGGGATGTTCTGGGGCGATCTCGCCCATGCCAGAGGGCCCCGGGCCAACCGCCACTACGTGGTCGCCGAGGAGCCCGGGACCGGCCGGATCACCGGCTACGCCGGACTCGGCGCGGCGGGCGGCCTCGCCGACGTCCTCACCATCGCCGTCGCCCGCGACCGCTGGTCCACCGGCCTCGGCGCACGGCTGCTGACCGATCTCATCCGGCACGCCACCGCCTTCGAGTGCGAGGAGATCCTGCTCGAAGTACGGGTGGACAACACCAGGGCCCAGAAGCTCTACGAGCGCTTCGGCTTCGAGCCCATCGGAATCCGGCCCGGCTACTACCAGCCGGGCAATGTCGACGCGCTCGTCATGCGCCACCAGGTGCGCGGCACCGCGAAGGAATGTTGAGTGATGGCTGACGAACCGCTGGTCCTCGGTATCGAGACCTCCTGCGACGAGACCGGCGTCGGGATCGTCCGGGGGACGACCCTGCTCGCCGACGCCGTGGCGTCCAGCGTCGACACGCACGCCCGTTTCGGCGGCGTCGTCCCCGAGATCGCCTCCCGCGCCCATCTGGAGGCCATGGTCCCCACCATCGAGCGCGCCCTGAAGGACGCGGGCGTCTCGGCCCGCGACCTCGACGGGATCGCGGTCACCGCCGGGCCCGGTCTGGCGGGCGCGCTGCTGGTGGGCGTGGCGGCGGCCAAGGCGTACGCCTACGCCCTCGGCAAGCCGCTGTACGGGGTCAACCACCTGGCCTCCCATATCTGCGTCGACCAGCTGGAGCACGGCAAGCTGCCCGAGCCGACGATGGCCCTGCTGGTCTCCGGCGGCCACTCGTCGCTGCTGCTCGCGCCGGACATCACCAGTGACGTCCGGCCCCTGGGCTCGACCATCGACGACGCGGCGGGCGAGGCGTTCGACAAGATCGCCCGGGTGCTGGACCTCGGCTTCCCCGGCGGGCCGGTGATCGACCGGCTGGCGAAGGAGGGCGACCCGGCCGCGATCGCGTTCCCGCGCGGACTGACCGGCTCCCGCGACCCGGCGTACGACTTCTCCTTCTCCGGGCTGAAGACGGCCGTGGCCCGCTGGATCGAGGCGAAGCGGGCGGCTGGCGAGGAGGTGCCGGTACGCGATGTGGCGGCGTCCTTCCAGGAGGCGGTCGTGGACGTGCTGACCCGTAAGGCCGTCCGCGCCTGCCGGGACGAGGGCGTCGACCATCTGATGATCGGCGGCGGCGTGGCGGCCAACTCGCGGCTGCGGGCACTGGCCCAGGAGCGGTGCGAGCGGGCGGGCATCCGGCTGCGGGTGCCCCGGCCCAAGCTCTGTACGGACAACGGGGCGATGGTCGCGGCGCTGGGCGCGGAGATGGTGGCGCGCAACCGGCCCCCGTCGGATCTGGAACTGTCGGCGGACTCGTCGCTGCCGGTGACGGAACCGCATGTACCGGGCGCCGGGGCGGCGGAGCACGAACACGGCCATTCCCATGGTCACGGTCACTCTCATGACCACGACCATGTGCACGAGATCAGCAAGAAGAACCTGTACTCGTGACGGCCCGTCCGGGCCGAGGGGAGACGTCATGACGACGGAAGCGGGCACGGCGGCGACCGACGAAGCGGCGGGCCGGGGCCTGGTCGCCCTGATGTGGGAGGCCAAGGCGGCCCCCGGGCGGGGCGCCGAACTGCTGGCCTGGGCCCGTAGCCGGCCGCTGCCCGGCCCGGACCGGCGGGAGACCTTCGGCGCCGGAGCCGACCGGGTCCTGGTGATCAGCTGGTGGCGGACGGCCGAAGGGCTCCGGGCCGAGCTGCCCGAGCTGCCCGACCCCCCGGCGGAGCTGGTCTCCCGGCCCGTACACCGCTGGCGGTTCGAGTCGCTCGGCGTCGGCTGAACCCGGCAGGGACCGGTCCTGAACTGGGCTTTTCGGGTGCTGAAAAGTTTTTTCGCGGGTCGTGTCGAAAACGTCGTACCTCGATCGACGGAAGGGTGAGAGGCGGGAAGAACACCCCGCGCGAACTCTCATCCGAACCAACGAGGAGCCTGTCATGCCCCGCTTTCTGACCCTGGTCCGAGTCGACGAGAACAACGTGCCCGAGGAGGGCTTCTCCCCCGAGATGGGTGAGCGGATGGGGGCCCTCCTGAAGGAGATCACCGAGGCCGGGGTGATGCTGGAGACCGCCGGTCTCGCCCCCACCTCGGAGGGCCGCCGGATCACCTGGTCCGGCGGGAAGCTCTCGTACACGGACGGCCCCTTCACCGAGTCCACCGAGGTCGTCGGCGGCTACTCGATCATCCAGGCCAAGGACATGGCCGAGGCCGTGGAGTGGGCGAACCGCTTCCTCAAGGTCCACGACGACGTCTGGACCGTGACCTGCGAGGTCCGCCAGATCACCGAGATGACCGACGAGGGCTGACCCCGCACCGGGTCCCGCCCCGGGCCCCGCACCGAGTTCCGGGGCGCGCCCGGTCCGGCTTGCCGTCGCCGTCCACGGCTGCTCTGATGGGTGGCCGTGACGGCGGCGAGTGCGGTGGAAACGGTGTTCCGGATCGAGCAGCCGCGGGTGATCGCCGCGGCGGCACGGATCGTCCGGGACGTCGGAACGGCGGAGGAGATCGCACAGGACGCCCTGGTCAGCGCGCTCGAACAGTGGCCGGCCGAAGGGGTCCCGGCGAAACCCGGGGCCTGGCTCGTCGCGGTCGCCAAACGCCGGGCGATCGATCTCGTCCGCCGCCGGGAGAACTACGCGAACAAGCTGGCCGAGGTCGGCCGGGCGCGGGAGACCGCCGAACCGCCGCCGCCGGAGCCTTCGGACGACACCGGCACCGAGGCCGATATCGACGACGATCTGCTCCGGCTGATCTTCACGGCCTGCCATCCCGTGCTGCCGACCCAGGCCCGGATCGCCCTGACCCTGCGACTCCTCGGCGGACTGACCACCGACGAGATCGCCCGCGCCTTCCTGGCCTCCGAACCGGCGGTGGCCCAGCGGATCGTCCGCGCCAAACGCACCCTCGCCGGGGCCGGTGTGCCGTTCGAAGTGCCGTACGGGCCCGACCGCGCGGCCCGGATCGGCTCCGTACTGGAAGTCGTGTATCTCGTCTTCAACGAGGGCTATTCGGCCACCAAGGGCGACGACTGGGTACGTCCGGCGCTCTGCGAGGAGGCACTGCGGCTGGCCCGGGTCCTCGCCGGGCTGCTGCCGGACGATGCCGAGGTACACGGGCTCGCCGCCCTGCTGGAGATCCAGGCGTCCCGGATCCCCGCCAGGACCGGGCCCGGCGGCGAGCCCGTCCTGATCGCCGACCAGAACCGGGCCCGCTGGGACGGGCTGCTGATCCGGCGCGGCTTCGCGGCGCTCGACCGCGCGGGCGCGGCGGGATCGAGGGCCGGGGCGGTGCCGGGGCCCTATACGCTCCAGGCCGCGATCGCCGCCTGCCACGCCCGCGCGGTCCGGTACGAGGACACCGACTGGGCCATGATCGCCACGCTGTACGGGCGGCTCGCCGCCGTCGCGCCCTCCCCGGTGGTGGAGGTCAACCGGGCCGTGGCCGTCGGAATGGCCCACGGCCCCGAGGCCGGACTCGCGGTCGTCGACGCGGTCGCCGACGACCCGGGGCTGCGGGAGTACCACCCGCTGCCGGGCGTACGGGGCGATCTGCTGGCCCGGCTCGGCCGCACGGAGGAGGCGGCGGAGGAATTCCGCCGGGCGGCTGCGCTGTCCCGCAACGCGCGCGAACGCGCCCTCTTCCTCACCCGCGCCACCTCCCCCCACCCGCCCCCCGACCCTCCTTTCAGGGCCGGTGCGGGGGAGGGCTATTAGGGGCGCGGGGAACTGCGCGACCAGCCACGGCGGTGGTGCGGACCGCGAACAACATCAGGTCGCCGGGTGGGACCCGGGGCTGTAGACCTCAGCCGGAGGGCCAAGGCGCTGGGGGTCCCCCCATTGCCGAAGGCATAGGGGGCGGAACTGCGCGACCGGCAACGACGGTGGTGCGGACCGCGAACAACATCAGGTCGCCGGGCGCGGGCCGGGGTTGTGGACCTCAGCCGGAGGGCCAAGGCGCTGGGGGTCCCCCCATTGCCGAAGGCATAGGGGGCGGAACTGCGCGACGAGCCACGATGGTGGTGCGGACCGCGAACTACACCAGGCCGCCGGGCGAGACCCGGATTGTTGAGGCGGCAACCCGGAGGGCCAAGGCGCTGGGGGTCCCCCATCGCCGAAGGCACAGGGGGCGGAACTGCGCGACAAGCCACCGGCGGTCCGCAGACCGCCGAGAACACCAGGCCGCCGGCTACGGCCCGGCACTTCGGGGCCCGGGGCCTCGCCGGAGGCGGGTCCGCTAGTCTCCGCGCATGTCTGAGCTGCCCTCACCGCCACCGGACCCGGACGACATATCCCCCTGGCCGGACCGCGTCGCCCTGCTCGACGAGCGGCGGCGGGTGCTCGAACGGCTGGTCGGCAAGTCGGTGGGCCCGGTCCGGCTGCTCGGTCTGCTGCTGGTGGTGGCGGCGTTCGAGGCGGGCTGGGCGCTCGTGGGCGTCGGCCTCCGGGCCGTCGACGACACTTTGGACGGTTTCAATCTGGTTTTCGCCGCGTTCGTCGGCCTGGTCGGGGTGGCGATCCTGGTACCGACGCTGGCCGTTGTGGCGGCGGAGTTCCGGGAGGACCGGGCCGTACGGGGGCTGCTGCGGTCGTGGACGGCGCTCGACCGGGATCCGCGCGGCGACGCCCGGTTCGGCCGGGGCTGGCTCAACGCGGGCTGGCTGCTGGTGTCCCTGGGCTGTGTGGCGGCCGGTTTCCTGGTCTGCGGCACGCTCTCCGGCGCCCTGGAGGAGGGGCATCGCACCCCGTACTCGACCCTGGTCTACGTCCTGGGCGCGGGGATCGTGCCGATCTTCGCCGGGCTCGCGGGCCTGGTGAACACGGTCGCGCATCTGCGCTGGCTGGCCCGGACCCTCGATCCGGTCCCGGCCGCCAGCCGCCCCGGGGGCGCGCACCGCTGATCCGGGCGCACCCCGGGCCGGGCGTACCGTCGAAGCTCCCCCGTGTCACCCCGCGTCACCCCGGGCCCGCCGCCGCCGGGCGCCCGATCAGCATCGACGGCGCCCCGCTCACCCTGGTCAGGATGACCGTCGCCGCGTTCGGCCCGCTCGGCTTCACCTTCCGCCGTACCTCCTCGGGTTCGACCGCCGATCCCCGCTTCTTCACGGTCAGTGTGCCGACCGCCCGTTCGCGCAGCAGCGCCTTCAGCCGCTTGAGGTTGAACGGCAGTACGTCCGTGATCTCGTACGCGGCGGCGGACGGCAGCGCCCGCAGCTCGTCCGATGTGATGAACGCGATCGTCTCGTCGATCAGGCCGCCGTCGGGGAGCCCGGCCGCCGCCTCGGCCACCAGATGGGCCCGGATGACCGCGCCGTCGGGCTCGTACAGATAGCGCCCGACGGGCCGTACCGGCGGGTTCGGCAGCCCCAGCCCGGTGAGGGCATACGGCTCGGAGCCGTCGCCGGAGAGCAGGGTCGCGGTGACACCGCCCGGCGCCGGGTCGGTCGTACCGCGCCAGAGCACGGCTTCCTTGACCTCGCCCTCGTACGAGATCCACTCGGCCGAGAAGTCGGGCGGGATCAGCTCGTGCGGCACCCCGGGGGCGATCTTGAGGGCGGCGACGGGGCGGCGGCGGGCCGCGTCGAGCGCCCAGGACAGCGGCGGCGAGTACGCCTCCGGGTCGAAGACCCGGCCCCGGCCGCCCCGCCGGGCGGGATCGCAGAAGACCGCGTCGTACGGCTCGGTGTCGATCTCCGTGACATCGGCGCACCGCACCTCGATCAGCCCGGCCAGGCCCAGGGCATCGGCGTTGGCCCGGACCACGGCGGCGGTCAGCGGATCGCGGTCCACAGCGAGGACCCGGATCCCCGCCCTGGCCAGGGCGATGGCGTCGCCGCCGATTCCGCTGCACAGATCGGCGACGGACCGCACCCCGCTCCCCGCGAGCCGGGCGGCCCGGTGGGCGGCGACCGGGGCGCGGGTGGCCTGTTCGACCCCGTTGGGTGTGAAGAACATCCGCTCCGCGTCCGCCGCGCCGAACTTGGGTACGGCGCGCCGCCGCAGCGCGGCCTGGGCCAGCGCCGCCGAGACCAGTCCGGCCGGGTGGTCGCGGCGCAGCCGGGTCGCCAGCGCCAGCTCACCGGCCGGTTCGTACTCCCGTACGGCGTCGAGCACGGCACGGCCCTCGGGGGAGAGCAGGACCGCGAGGGGCGCGGGGACCCCGGCCGGGGCTTCGGCGGAGGCGGAGGCGGAGGAGGCGGGCACGTCGTTCACCCGGCCCATTGTGAGCCAGGTGTGGGCCAGGCGGGTCACTGTCCACAGGCCACGGCGGTGTCGTACGGATCCGGCCCGGACGGGCTGCCAGGATGCGGCTCCATGCGACTAGTACGACAAAACGGAAAGATGGCTGGTACGGGAGATATCGCGGACAGGGGTACGGCGAGGGGTGCCCCGGGCCGGTCCGGGTCCGCGGCCGGGCGCGGGACCCGGCCCGGTGCCCGCGGCGCCTTCGCCGGGGCGTTCGGGCGGCGGCTCCGCCGGAACGCGATCGCCGTCGTCCTGCTCGCCGGAGCCCTCGGTACGGGCTGTACCGTCCCCGGCCCGGAGGGCCACGGCGGCCCGGCCCCCCACTCCGGGGCCCAGGCGGAGAAGTCCCAGCTGGAACGGGCCGAGCAGGACGCCCACCGGGCGGGCCCCGCCGGATCGCGGGCCGACTACGTCGAACAGGTGGCCAAGGACCAGAAGGCCCGGGTGGCCGCCGCCCGGACCTGGGGCCTGGAGAAGACCCCGCTGCCCGCGCCCCAGCCGCCGGCGACCAAGCCCTTCCTCAACACCCGCCAGGGGTTCGAGGTCGAGGGCGGTGCGGCCCTCCCGCCGGTCTTCACCACCGTCCCGGTGAAGGAGAAGGTCGTCTTCCTGACGGTCGACGACGGCGCCGAGAAGGACCCCGACTTCATCCGGATGATGAGCGAGCTGAAGATCCCGTACAGCGCCTTCCTCAGCGACTACGTGATCAACGACGACTACGGCTACTTCCGGCGGATGCAGGACGCGGGGGTCGCCCTGCACAACCACACCCTCAACCACCGCTATATGCCCGGCCTCTCCTACGAGGAGCAGCGCCGGGAGATCTGCGGCCAGCAGGACAGCCTCCAGCGGCTCTACGGGAAGCGCCCGCCGCTCTTCCGGCCGCCGTACGGCAACTACAACCGGGACACCCTGAAGGCCGCGCAGACCTGCGGGGTCGAGGCGGTGCCGCTGTGGGCGGCGGAGGCGTTCCCGGACCATATGGAGTGGCGCGAGTGGGACCGCGATCTGCACCCCGGCGACATCATCCTGACCCACTTCCGGGGCACGGACGACTGGAAGGGCAGCATGCCGGACATGGTGCGCCAGGTGATGAAGACGATCACGGACAAGGGCTACGCCGTGGCCCGGCTGGAGGACTACGTCTGAGGCCGGGACGGCCGGTGAGGCGGCGGCGGAACGGGCGCGGAGCGCGCCGGGCTCCCGCCGTCGGCGCCCCGCTCGCGGAGGCGCACGCCCGGCGCGCCGGGTTCCGCCACGGGCGGACGGATTGGCACTCCGCTTGACCGAGTGCTAATCGCGGTCATAGTCTCGGTTCTGGCACTCCCCCCGGGAGAGTGCCAACACAGCGACGGGCAGGTCCGGCACCCGCGACGACGGATCGACCTGGTCGCCACCTCAGACAGTTAACCCCGTGAGATCTCCGAAGGGGGAGGTCGGATCGTGACGACCGCCAGCTCCAAGGTTGCCATCAAGCCGCTTGAGGACCGCATTGTGGTCCAGCCGCTCGACGCCGAGCAGACCACGGCCTCGGGCCTGGTCATTCCGGACACCGCGAAGGAGAAGCCCCAGGAGGGCGCCGTCCTCGCCGTCGGTCCGGGCCGCTTCGAGAACGGCGAGCGCCTGCCGCTCGACGTCAAGGTCGGCGACGTCGTGCTCTACAGCAAGTACGGCGGCACCGAGGTGAAGTACAACGGTGACGAGTACCTCGTGCTCTCGGCTCGCGACGTGCTCGCGATCATCGAGAAGTAAGCCGAGCCGTCTCCGCTTGTTCTTGATCCGCGCCCCTGGCTCCCGCCGACTTACTGAACCGGGCGCTGGGGGCGCGGCTTTTTTCACAGACCTTTTCAGAAGAGGACAGAAACGCTCCCATGGCGAAGATCCTGAAGTTCGACGAGGACGCCCGTCGCGCCCTTGAGCGCGGCGTCAACAAGCTGGCCGACACCGTGAAGGTGACGATCGGCCCCCGTGGCCGGAATGTCGTCATCGACAAGAAGTTCGGCGCCCCCACGATCACCAACGACGGTGTCACGATCGCCCGCGAGGTCGAGATCGAGGACCCGTACGAGAACCTGGGCGCCCAGCTCCTCAAGGAGGTGGCGACCAAGACCAACGACATCGCGGGTGACGGCACCACCACCGCCACCGTGCTGGCGCAGGCGCTGGTCCGCGAGGGTCTGCGCAACGTCGCCGCCGGTGCCTCCCCGGCCGCCCTGAAGAAGGGCATCGACGCCGCGGTCAAGGCCGTCTCCGACGAGCTGCTCTCCACCGCCCGTCCGATCGAGGACAAGTCCGACATCGCCGCCGTGGCCGGGCTCTCCGCCCAGGACCCGCAGGTCGGCGAGCTCATCGGCGAGGCGATGGACAAGGTCGGCAAGGACGGCGTCATCACCGTCGAGGAGTCCAACACCTTCGGTCTGGAGCTGGACTTCACCGAGGGCATGGCCTTCGACAAGGGCTACCTCTCGCCGTACATGGTCACCGACCAGGAGCGGATGGAGGCCGTCCTGGAGGACCCGTACATCCTGATCAACCAGGGCAAGATCTCCTCCATCCAGGATCTGCTGCCGCTGCTGGAGAAGGTCATCCAGGCCGGTGGCTCCAAGCCGCTGCTGATCATCGCCGAGGACGTCGATGGCGAGGCGCTCTCCACCCTCGTCGTCAACAAGATCCGCGGCACGTTCAACGCCGTCGCGGTCAAGGCCCCCGGCTTCGGTGACCGCCGCAAGGCGATGCTCCAGGACATGGCCACCCTCACCGGTGCCACCGTCGTCGCCGAAGAGGTCGGCCTCAAGCTCGACCAGGCCGGTCTCGACGTGCTGGGCTCCGCCCGCCGCGTGACCGTCACCAAGGACGACACCACTATCGTCGACGGCGGCGGCGACTCCGCCGACGTCGCGGGCCGCGTCGCCCAGATCAAGGCCGAGATCGAGGGCACGGACTCCGACTGGGACCGCGAGAAGCTCCAGGAGCGCCTCGCCAAGCTGGCCGGCGGCGTCTGCGTGATCCGGGTCGGCGCCGCCACCGAGGTGGAGCTGAAGGAGAAGAAGCACCGTCTGGAGGACGCCATCTCCGCGACCCGCGCCGCGGTCGAGGAGGGCATCGTCTCCGGTGGTGGCTCCGCCCTCGTCCACGCCGCCAAGGTGCTCGACGGTGACCTCGACAAGAAGGGCGACGAGGCCACCGGTGTCGCCGTCGTCCGCCGCGCCGCGGTCGAGCCGCTGCGCTGGATCGCCGAGAACGCCGGCCTCGAGGGCTACGTCATCGTCTCCAAGGTCCGCGAGCTGGAGACCGGCCACGGCTACAACGCCGCCACCGGCGACTACACGGACATGGTGAAGGCCGGCGTCATCGACCCGGTCAAGGTCACCCGCTCCGCGCTGGAGAACGCCGCGTCGATCGCCTCCCTGCTGCTCACGACCGAGACCCTGGTCGTCGAGAAGAAGGAAGAGGAGCCGGCGGACGCGGGTCACGGCGGCCACGGCCACTCGCACTGACCCCTCCCGCCACCAAGGCCCGGCGCCCCCACGGGGGCCCGGGCCTTGCGCGTTCCCGCCTCCCGCAGAGGGGGGACCCCCAGCGCCTTGGCCCTCCCGGGCACCGTCTCAAACCCGGACCCGCCCGGCGACCCGATGTCGTTTCCGGCCCGCAGACCGGCCGTGGCTGGTCGCGCAGTTCCGCCCCCTATGCCTTCGGCGCTGGGGGGACCCCCAGCGCCTTGGCCCTTCGGCTGAGGGCGATACCGGGGGACACCCCACACCCTCCCGCTATTGCCGACTACCTGCCGTATGTGGCTGGTCGCGCAGTTCCCCGCGCCCCTGAACACCTCCACCTGCCCCTTCTCCCGAAGGAGCCCGGCTCCGGGGCCGGGCTCCTCCTGAGGGACGGTGCTGGGGAGGGCATTTAGGGGCGCGGGGAACTGCGCGAACGGCCACAGGCGGCGCGCGGGCGCTCCGAAAGCGGTACTCCTACGGCGCTGCGCCCGGCACGAGAACAAGGCGGAGGCCCGGCGGCCTACGCCGAGTGGTGGAGCGACTCCCGGGTGACCGGCGTCGCGAACGGCACGCCCCGGGCGAACCGCTCCAGCTCGGCGAGCGCCGCGTCCGCCAGCCGGTGCAGCTCGTTCCCGAGCGACCCCGCCAGATGCGGGGTCAGCAGCACGTTCGGCAGCGAGTACAGCGGTGAGTCCGCCGCCGGAACCTCCGGCTCAGTGACGTCCAGGACCGCGTGGAGCCGCCCCGACTCCAGCTCCCGTACCAGCGCGTCCTCCGCCACGAGGGACCCCCGGGACGTATTGATCAGCGTCGCCCCGTCCGGCATCAGCGCCAGCCGCCGCGCGTCGATCAGCCGCCGGGTCTCCGGCAGCTCCGGCGCGTGCACCGTGACGACGTCGCCACGCGCGCAGAGTTCGTCGAGCCCGACCGCCTCCGCGCCGAGCGCCGCCGCTTCCGCGCCGTCCAGGTACGGGTCGTACACCAGGACGTCCAGGTCGAACGGGCGCAGCAGTCCGATCACCAGACGGCCGATCCGGGACGCCCCGACGACCCCGACCGTACGGCGGTGGTTGCCCGCCCCGGCCAGTTCGGCGCCCCAGTCGTGGGCGGTGCGCAGTTCCGCGTACCGCCGGGCCGACGGGAGTACCCGTTTGCCCGCGAAGAGGATCGCGGCCAGCGTGTACTCGGCGACCGGGACCGCGTTGGCCGCCGCCGCCGACGAGACGGCGACGCCCCGCTCCCAGCAGGCGGCCGTGATGTGGCCCCGGACGGAGCCCGCCGCGTGCACCACGGCCGTGAGCCGGGGGGCCGCCGCCAGTGCCTCGGCGTCGAGGACCGGCGCTCCCCAGCAGGTCAGCAGGGCGTCGGCGGTGGCCAGGGCGTCGCGGACGGCGGGGGAGGGGTGCCGTAGATCGTGGGCGACGAGCGCCGGATCGGTCCGGGCGATCGAGGTCAGCCGGTCCAAGTGACGGTCGGTGAAGAGGCGTTCCGCCAGGCCGGGTTCCATGGCCAGCAGCACCCTGGGCCGGGTTCCCCCACTGCCCCGCTCGGCGGCGGCGGCAGCGTTGCCGTTCGGGCCGCCCGCGGTGTCCGTGGTCCGCACGGGCGCGCCCCTACCGGGGACCGTACTTGCGGCCGGTCCTGGAGGTGAGTCCCCCCAGCAGTCCGCGCGGGGCCAGTTTCACCACCCCCATCAGCGCCTTGTACCGAGGGTCCGGGATCGAGACCGACTTGCCGCGCGCCAGGTCCGCCAGCGCCGCGTCCACCAGCTTGTCGGCGTCCAGCCACATCCAGCCGGGGATGTTCTCCGTGCCCATTCCGGCCCGCTGATGGAACTCGGTCCGTACGAAACCCGGGCAGAGCGCCATCAGCCGTACGCCCGAACCCGCCAGGTCCCGGGCCGCGCCCTGGGTGAACTGGACGACCCACGCCTTGGACGCGCCGTAGGTGCCGCGCGGGACGAAGGCCGCCACCGACGCCACATTGACCACACCGCCCCGGCCCCGGTCCCGCATCGGCCCGGCCGCCGCCGCGGTCAGCCGCAGCACCGCCTCGCAGTGGACCTTGAGCATGGTCAGCTCGTCGGCCATGGAGACTTCGAGGAAGCGGCCCTTGTTGCCGAAGCCCGCATTGTTGACCAGCAGGTCCACCGGGTTTCTGCGGTCGTCGAGCCGCCGTTCCACGGCCGCGATGCCGTCCTCCGCCGACAGATCGGCGGTCAGCACCTCCGCCTCGATGCCGTGCCGGTCGTGCAGTTCGGTGGCCTGCTCCCGGAGCCTCTCGGTGTCCCGGGCCACCAGGACCAGATCGCGGCCGTCGGCGGCGAGTCGGCGGGCGAACGCGGCGCCGATCCCCGCGGTCGCTCCCGTAATCAGTGCGGTCGTCATAGGCGGCACGTTAGTGCCCCGGCCAGGGCCGGGACGTACGCGCCCGCCCCGGCCGGGACCGGAACGGATGCCCGACGACGTCCCCGGCGGCCCAGGACGACGTACCCGAACGGTCCCGGACACCCCGCCCTCCGAAGGGCCCCGGGCGGTCCCCGTACGAACGGGCCGCCACCGTCCGGCCCGTGCCGTCAGGCGGACCGCGGCCGTCCGGCCTGCCGCGCCAAGTACTTGTCGATCTTCTCGGTCACCGACGGATTGAGTACGTCCCGGATGATCTGCAACGACGGCAGCAGATGCTGCTCCGTGGTGGCGGCCCGGAAGCAGAGATTGACCGTGATGCCGTGGTCCGGGCGGTACGCGATCTCCACCGGGTCGCCCGCGCGGACCTCGCCCGGCTCGACGACCCGCAGATACGCCCCCGGGTCCGCCTGCTGGGTGAACCGCTTCAGCCAGCCCTTCTCGGGCAGCCCCAGTTCGCCGAGCCAGCCCGCGAAGGTCCGGCACGGCACCCGGCCGCTGGTCACTTCCAGCAGGGCGCCGCCGATCCGCCAGCGCTCACCGATCAGGGCGCCGCTGACGTCGACGCCGAGCGTCGTGAGGTTCTCGCCGAAGGCGCCGTTGGAGATCGGCTGCCCCAGCTCGCGCTCCCAGCGGTCGAGGTCCTCCCGGGCGAAGGCGTACACCGCCTGGTGGGGGCCGCCGTGGTTCTCCGCGTCGCAGACCGTGTCCCCGGCCACCCCACTGCCCACGTTCCCCGCGCCGGGGTCCGCGAGTCCGACCGGCCCGTCGGCGGGCCGCTTGTCGATACCGGTGACCCCGCCGGGCGTACTCGTGTAATCGACTATCCGGGGGCGGGCCGTATTCACCGTCAGTAGCTTCATGTCCCTACGCTAAACCCCCGTGCTCAAAGCATCCACGGAGTAAGTCGCACAGCACCCAAGAATCTCTTATATTCGAAGGATGATCGAGGCGCGTCATCTCCGAGTCCTGCGCGCGGTGGCCGCCACCGGCTCCTTCTCCGCCGCCGCCCGCACCCTGGGCTGTACCCAGCCCGCGGTGAGCCAGCAGATGAAGGCCCTGGAGGGCTCTGCGGGCACCCCGCTGCTGATCCGTACCGGCCGTGAGATGCGACTCACCCAGGCCGGGGAGGCGCTGGTACGCCACGCCTCCGGCATCCTCGCCGGGCTCACCGCCGCCGAGGAGGAAGTCGCGGCGATCGCCGGGCTGCGGGCCGGCCGGGTCCGGCTGGTCTCCTTCCCCAGCGGCAGCTCCACCCTGGTCCCGACGGCCCTGGCCGCGCTCCGCGCCGCCCATCCCGGCACCCGGGTCTCCCTGGTCGACGCCGAGCCGCCGCGCTCGGTGGAGATGCTCCGCGAGGGCGACTGCGATGTGGCGCTGGCCTTCCGTTACGCGGACCCGGGCGGGGCCGCCACCGGATCCACCACCGGGTCCGCCGCGGGTTCGGGCTCCGGTTCCGGGGGCCAGGCGGCCGACCGTGCCGACCAGGCCGACCAGTGGGACGACCTGGTGGTCCGCCCGCTGCTCGCCGACCGGCTCGTAGGACTGGTCCCCGAGGGCCACCGGCTCGCCGACGCCGGGACCGTCGCCATCGGTGACCTCGCCGACGATCCGTGGATCGCGGGCTGCCCCCGCTGCCGCCGTCAGCTGGTCGATGTCTGCGAGTCGGCCGGGTTCACCCCCAGGATCGACTTCGCCACCGACGACTACCCGGCCGTCGCGGGGCTCGTCGGCGCCGGACTCGGCGTCGCCGTCCTGCCCGAACTGGCCCTGGAGTCGGTCCGGGCCAAGGGCGCGGTCACGGTCACGCTCGCCCCGCGGGTCGAACGGGAGATCGTCGCCCTGACCCTGCCCGACCTGGCCCAGGTGCCCGCCGTCGCGGCCACCCTCGACCAGCTGACCCGGGCCGCCGCGCGCTGAGCCGCCGTACGGCCCCGGGCCGCCGTACTCCGGCCACGGCCGGGCCGTCGCGGGACGTGCCGGTACGAGCGCCCGCGCCGGGCGGCCCGTGCCGAGGGGCGGGGGCCGTCCTGCCGCAGACCCCCGGGGCCACCGCCGCCGCGAAGCCGCGAGGGCGTGAAGGCGCGAAGCTGCGAAGGCAGGAAGCCGCGAGGGCGCGAAGCCGTAAAAGAAACGTTTCTGCGCTGTCCGGGGCCGGTCCGGTCAATGTCGCCGGTCGGTCTCCCCGGCGCCGCTCCCGGCGGATACCAGCCGGTGCCGCGCCCGCCCCATCAGCTCCTCGCGCTCGTCCTCGGTCAGCCCGCCCCAGACGCCGTAGGGCTCCCGCACCGCGAGGGCGTGGGCCGCGCACTCCGACCGTACCGGGCACCGCATGCACACCTCTTTCGCCGAATTCTCACGGGCGCTGCGGGCGGCGCCCCGCTCGCCCTCGGGGTGGAAGAAGAGAGAGCTGTCCACCCCGCGGCAGGCGGCGAGCAGCTGCCAGTCCCACAAGTCGGCGTTGGGTCCCGGAAGGCGGGAGAAATCTGCCATGGCTTGCCCCTTGAATCCGTGCTCAGTGGGTCCGGTCGGGACGTACGGGCGTGTGGCCGCCGCGCCGCGCCGATGTCCGCACCATGTCTCACGACCGTGCATCTACTATCTAAGTAGATGTAAATATGATTCATTGCGAATCTAGCCATAGACACTGACGAAAGTGAAGAAAAAGCATCTAAATGGGGCATAGCTTTCAGGTAAACCCCGCCGCCCGCGCGGTCCCGCCCGGATGCCGAAGAGGCCCCGGGAACCCGTAACTCTTTCGAGTGACCGTCGTTGGTAGGTCGAGGCGGTTGAAGGAACGAGCGCTCGGGCACATGTCCGAGAGCGTTCAACCGCACAGGTGACGATACGTACCAGCCTGGAGGCTCAAGGTGACGCGCATCAGCTGCGAGCGCCGCGGAGGTCAGTCATGACGTCCGTCCTCGTCTGCGACGACTCCCCGCTCGCCCGAGAGGCGCTCCGCCGCGCGGTGGCAACCGTGCCCGGCGTGGAGCGCGTGACGACCGCGGCCAACGGGGAGGAAGTCCTCCGCCGCTGGGGTGCCGACCGCTCGGACCTCATCCTGATGGATGTCCGCATGCCCGGCCTCGGCGGGGTCGAAACCGTCCGGCGGCTGCTCTCGGCCGATCCGGGCGCCCGGATCATCATGCTCACGGTCGCCGAGGACCTCGACGGGGTGGCCCTCGCGGTCGCCGCCGGGGCCCGCGGCTATCTCCACAAGGACGCCTCCCGCGCCGAACTGCGGGCGACCGTCACCCAGGCGCTGGCCGACCCGACCTGGCGGCTCGCCCCCCGGCGGCTGCGGTCGGCCGAGATGGGTGCCGCCCCCACGCTCACCGCCCGGGAGATCCAGGTTCTGGAGGGCATGAGCCACGGCCGGTCCAACGCCGAGATCGGCCGGGAGCTCTTCCTCTCCGAGGACACGGTCAAGACCCACGCCCGCCGCCTCTTCAAGAAGCTGGGCGCTTCGGACCGGGCGCACGCCGTCGCGCTCGGATTCCGCTGGGGCCTGGTCCGCTGAGGGCATATCCCTCGACGCTCCTTCGTGGGACTCCGGTCCCCGGAGGCACCGAGTACCCCGCTCGCCGTACGGTGGTGGGCGGGGAGACGGAGCCGACGGGCGTTCGTTTCCTCCGCGATGCCGCATCCTTGAGGTGTGGAGTTCCTCGGGGAGTCGGTCGAGCGGAAGGGGAGGGCGCTAGCGATGAGTTCCGGCGCACCTGCTCATAACGCTTCGGTGCACAACATGGGGCGCGGTGCCACGGACGAGCGGCCACCGAGGCACCATGGACCGATGCGTGACGACAGAAGCACGGTGATCGGTGCCCTCGTTCGCCACGCCGTCGACGGGGACGAACGGGCCACCCGCGATCTGCTCGCCCATGTTCACCCCCTCGCGCTGCGCTACTGCCGCACCCGGCTGAGCAGGCTCCCCGGTGATGCCCGCCACTTCGTCGAGGACCTGGCGCAGGAGGTCTGCGTCGCCGTGCTGATGGCCCTGCCGCGGTACCGGGACACGGGCCGTCCCTTCGAGGCGTTCGTCTTCGCCATCGCCTCGCACAAGGTCGCCGACCTGCAGCGGGCCGCGATGCGGCACCCCGGTTCGACGGCCGTGCCCTCCGACGAGATGCCGGAGCGGCCGGACGACTCCCTCGGCCCCGAGGAGCGGGCGCTGCTCAGCAGCGACGCCGAATGGGTCAAGAAGCTGCTGGCCAATCTGCCCGAGACGCAGCGCGAGCTGCTGGTGCTGAGGGTCGCGGTGGGGCTGACGGCGGAGGAGACCGGCCAGATGCTGGGGATGTCACCCGGTGCGGTCCGGGTCGCCCAGCACCGCGCGCTGAGCCGGCTGCGGGCCCTCGCCGAGCAGTAGCCGTACGCCTCCTGAGCCGTACGCCTCCCGGAACGAGCCCGAGCGAGCCAGGACGAGGCGGGGCGAGCCGCGCCGGGATGAACCGAGCCGCGCCGGGATGGGCTGTGTGCGGCCCGGCGCCGGCGGTACGGGGCCGGGCGGGCAGGCCGGTTCCGATGCCGGGCCGACTCCGCGAGAGCGGGGCGCGTACGGCATTCGTACGGCCTCCGGGCGTCGCGCCTACGCCATCCGTCTGCCGCCCGCAAACCATTCGTACGACATGTGGACCATCGCACAAAGTGGCCGGGTGATCTTGATCGTGGAATGGGACGGGTCTCCGGGCCGTTAGCATGGACATCCGCACCGATCAAGGCCATTTGGGGAAGGTGTCATGACCAACGTCGACGGAGTGCCCGAGAAATTCGCGACACTCGGGCTGACCTACGACGATGTGCTGCTGCTGCCGGGCGCGTCCGATATGGCTCCCGACCAGATCGACACCTCCTCGTACATCTCCAGGAACGTCCGGGTGAACGTCCCGCTGCTCTCCGCGGCCATGGACAAGGTCACCGAGTCCCGGATGGCCATCGCGATGGCCCGCCAGGGCGGCGTGGGCGTACTGCACCGCAATCTCTCCATCACCGACCAGGCCAACCAGGTCGACCTGGTGAAGCGGTCCGAGTCCGGCATGGTCACCGACCCGATCACGGTGCACCCCGACGCCACGCTCGCCGAGGCCGACCTGCTCTGCGCCAAGTTCCGGATCAGCGGCGTCCCGGTCACCGACCGGGGCGGCAAGCTGCTGGGCATCGTCACCAACCGCGATATGGCCTTCGAGTCGGACCGGGGCCGCCAGGTCCGCGAGGTCATGACCCCGATGCCGCTGGTCACCGGCCGGGTCGGGATCTCCGGTGTGGACGCCATGGAGCTGCTGCGCCGCCACAAGATCGAGAAGCTGCCGCTGGTGGACGACGCCGGGGTGCTCAAGGGCCTGATCACGGTCAAGGACTTCGTCAAGGCCGAGCAGTACCCCAACGCGGCCAAGGACAGCAACGGCCGGCTGCTGGTCGGCGCGGCCGTCGGAGTCGCCGGTGACGCCTTCGAGCGCGCCCAGGCCCTGATCGAGGCCGGGGTCGACTTCATCGTGGTCGACACCGCGCACGGCCACTCCCGGCTGGTCGGCGACATGGTCGCCAAGATCAAGTCGAACCACGGCGGCGTCGACGTCATCGGCGGCAACGTGGCCACCCGCGACGGCGCCCAGGCGCTGATCGACGCGGGCGCCGACGGCGTCAAGGTCGGGGTCGGCCCCGGCTCCATCTGCACCACCCGGGTGGTCGCCGGTATCGGCGTCCCCCAGGTCACCGCGATCTACGAGGCGTCCCTCGCCGCCAAGGAGGCCGGGATCCCGGTCATCGGCGACGGCGGCCTCCAGTACTCGGGCGACATCGCCAAGGCCCTGGTCGCGGGCGCCGACACGGTGATGCTGGGCTCCCTGCTCGCCGGGTGCGAGGAGTCCCCGGGCGAGCTGCTCTTCATCAACGGCAAGCAGTTCAAGTCGTACCGCGGCATGGGCTCCCTGGGCGCCATGCAGTCCCGCGGCGAGCAGCGTTCCTTCTCCAAGGACCGCTACTTCCAGGAGGGCGTCGCCTCCGACGAGAAGATCGTCCCCGAGGGCATCGAGGGCCAGGTCCCGTACCGGGGTCCGCTCTCCGCCGTCGTCCACCAGCTGGTCGGCGGGCTGCGCCAGTCGATGTTCTACGTCGGCGGCCGTACGGTCCCCGAGCTCCAGGCCAACGGCCGGTTCGTCCGGATCACCTCGGCCGGGCTCAAGGAGAGCCACCCGCACGACATCCAGATGACCGTCGAGGCGCCGAACTACAGCCGTAAGTAATTCGCGCACCGGTACCCCGTGACGGTGTGCGGACCGTCACGTCCCCGGGAGGGGCGGTACGGGGCGTTCCGCGAGGACGCCCGGGCCGCCCCTCCGTCATGTGTCGGGGATACTGGTAGGCGCTGACTCAGAGGAAAGGTCCGGACAAGGTGACTGAGATCGAGATCGGGCGCGGCAAGCGCGGACGGCGGGCGTACGCGTTCGATGACATCGCCGTCGTACCGAGCCGTCGTACGCGGGACCCGAAGGAGGTCTCGATCGCCTGGCAGATCGACGCCTACCGCTTCGAGCTGCCCTTCCTGGCCGCCCCCATGGACTCGGTGGTCTCCCCGCAGACCGCCATCCGGATCGGTGAGCTGGGCGGACTGGGCGTACTGAACCTCGAAGGGCTCTGGACCCGGTACGAGGACCCGCAGCCGCTGCTCGACGAGATCGCCGAGCTGCCCGCCGAGACGGCGACCCGGCGCCTCCAGGAGATCTACGAGGCCCCGATCAAGGAAGAGCTGATCGGGCAGCGGATCAAGGAGGTGCGCGACTCGGGCGTCGTCACGGCCGCCGCGCTCTCCCCGCAGCGCACCGCGCAGTTCTCCAAGGCCGTGGTCGACGCGGGCGTGGACCTCTTCGTGATCCGCGGGACCACGGTCTCCGCCGAGCACGTCTCGGGCGCCGCCGAGCCGCTCAACCTCAAGCAGTTCATCTACGAACTGGACGTTCCGGTCATCGTCGGCGGCTGCGCCACCTACACGGCCGCCCTGCACCTGATGCGGACCGGCGCGGCCGGTGTCCTGGTGGGCTTCGGCGGCGGCGCCGCGCACACCACCCGTAACGTGCTGGGCATCCAGGTCCCGATGGCGACGGCGGTGGCCGATGTCGCCGCCGCCCGCCGGGACTACATGGACGAGTCCGGCGGCCGGTACGTGCACGTCATCGCCGACGGCGGGGTGGGCTGGTCCGGCGACCTGCCGAAGGCCATCGCCTGCGGCGCCGACGCCGTGATGATCGGCTCCCCGCTGGCCCGCGCCACGGACGCCCCCGGCCGGGGCCGCCACTGGGGCATGGAGGCCGCGCACGAGGACGTCCCGCGCGGCAAGCTGGTCGACCTGGGCATCGTCGGCACCACCGAGGAGGTCCTCACCGGCCCCTCGCACACGCCGGACGGCTCGATGAACTTCTTCGGCGCCCTGCGCCGGGCGATGGCCACGACGGGCTACAGCGAGCTGAAGGAGTTCCAGCGCGTCGAGGTCACGATCGCGGACTCCCAGCACCGCCGCTGATTTTTCCGCCTCGCGTTACGCGAAGGGGCCCGACACCTGCGAAGGCGTCGGGCCCCTGGCTTTTCCGGCGCGGTTCCCGCCGTAGGGCTGGAGCCCGACGCGCCCTACCAGGAGATGCCCGGCCTTTCGAAGGGGGTGAGGAGGAGGATTTAGGGGCGCGGGGAACTGCGCGACCAGCCAGGGACGGCGCGCGGTCGCCGGACGATATCGGCCCGGCAGGACATCCGGCGCAAAGGCCCCACCCGGAGGGCCGAGGCGCTGGGGGTCCCATTGCCGAAGGCATAGGGGGCGGGACTCCGGCTCGGGGCCCATCGCGAGAACCGCCCCTGATCAGAGGCGCTGCGCCGCCCCCGTCGGCGTCGCCCCCCTCGTGTCGAGGAAGAGCTGCGCCTTCACCGCGAGCCCCTGGAGGTCGTAGGTGCGGTGGTTCTGGAGGAGGACCGTCAGATCCGCGTCGGCCACGGCCTCGTAGAGCGATTCGGCCCGGGGTACGGGTGCGCCGTCGACCTGCCATTCGAGGATGTACGGGTCGTGGTAGCCGAGGGTCGCGCCGAGCCCGGTCAGCCGGTGGGCGATCTCGGTGGCGGGGGTGCCCCGCAGGTCGGCGAGATCGGGTTTGTAGGTGACGCCGAGCAGCAGGACCCGCGCGCCCCGGGCCGATTTGCCGTGCTCGTTGAGGAGTGTCGCGCACCGCTGGACGACGTACCGCGGCATCCGGCCGTTGATCTCCCGGGCCAGCCCGGTCATACGGAGGGCGGGGCCGGGGGCCCGGCCGGGGTCGAGCGGCGCGCCGTGGCCGCCGACGCCGGGGCCGGGGCGGAAGGCGTGGAAGCCGTACGGTTTGGTCTCGGCGCAGCGGATGACGTCCCACAGGTCGACGCCGAGTTCGTGGCAGAGCACGGCCATCTCGTTGACGAGGGCGATGTTGACCTGGCGGTAGTTGGTCTCCAGCAGTCTTACGGTCTCGGCCTCGCGCGGGCCCCTGGCCCGGACGACCCGGTCGGTGAGCCGGCCGTAGAAGGCGGCGGCGGATTCGGTGCAGGCGGGGGTGAGGCCGCCGATGACCTTGGGGACGGTGGTGTAGTCGTGGGTCCGGCGGCCGGGGTCCACCCGTCCGGGCGAGTACGCCAGATGGAAATCGCGTCCGGCCCGCAGCCCTGAGCCCTCTTCGAGGAGGGGCCGCAGAAACGTCTCGGTGGTGCCGGGCGCGACGGGGGACTCCAGCAGGACGGTGGTGCGGGGGCGGAGCCGGGCGGCGAGCAGTCGGGTGGCGTCGGCGAGGCCGGTGAGATCGGGGTCGCCGACGGGGTCGAGGGGGGTGGGGACGCAGAGGGCCACGGTGCGTACCCGGCCGAGTCCGGCGGGGTCGGTGACGGCTTTGAAGCCGCCCGCGACCATCCGGCGGACATCGGCGGGGGTCCGCCCGGCCGCCGGTTCGGCGAGGCGGGCGGGGTCGGGGTCGTAACCGATGGTGGCGATACCGGCGGTCACGGCGGCCTGGGCGAGCGGGAGGCCGTCGGTGCCGAGTCCGATGACGGCGAGATCTGCGGGCATGGCGTGGGCCGTCCTTCCCTTAACCGGAGGGGGTTGTCGGCGCAAGCCCGGTGGGCTGCATGGGCGGGCGCAATGTCAGACTAGGCGTAAATATGAACGTTATGTCGGATTGTGCGGCTGTGGGATACGGAGTGTTATCCACAGGCGGTGGCTGAAGTCGCGGAGCGGGGACAGAATCGAAGAGGTGGACCGGGCTGGATCTTCCGGCCGGACCACCGGACCGGTCCCGGACCGGTGCGGTTCGAAACGGTTCGACGCGGTTCGACATGGTTCTGTGCGGAACGGTGCGGAACGGTGCGGAACGGTGTGCGGGCCGCCGGGCGCGGCGCATGGGCGCGGTGTGCGCGGGCACGCGCATATCGGGGCCCGCGGCCCGCGGCTTCGCGGGCCGGGCAGGGCAGACGGGGGCGACGGGAGGCATGCGGTGAAGACAGCGGCACTTGGACCCGAGGAGCGAGCCGAGGCGCTCGCCGCGATGGCGGAGCGGGAGCTGGACGTCCTGGTCGTCGGCGCGGGTGTGGTCGGCGCCGGTACGGCGCTGGACGCGGTGACCAGAGGGCTCTCCACCGGTCTGGTGGAGGCCCGTGACTGGGCGTCCGGGACGTCGAGCCGGTCGAGCAAGCTCATCCACGGGGGGCTGCGCTATCTGGAGATGCTGGACTTCGCGCTGGTTCGCGAGGCGTTGAAGGAGCGGGGGCTGTTGCTGGAGCGGCTCGCGCCGCATCTGGTGAAGCCGGTGCCGTTCCTCTATCCCCTCCAGCACAAGGGCTGGGAGCGGTTCTACGCGGGCGCGGGCGTCGCGCTCTACGACACGATGTCCATCTCCTCAGGCCACGGCCGGGGCCTGCCCGTCCACCGCCATCTCTCCCGGCGGCACGCTCTGCGGGTGGCGCCCTGTCTGCGCAAGGACGCCCTCGTCGGCGCCCTTCAGTACTACGACGCCCAGATGGACGACGCCCGGTTCGTCGCCACCCTGGTGCGGACCGCCGCGACCTACGGTGCCAGGGTCGCCAGCCGGGCCCGGGTGATCGGCTTCCTGCGGGAGGGCGAGCGGGTCGTCGGCGCCCGGGTGCAGGACGTCGAGGGCGGCGGGGAGTACGAGATCCGGGCCCGCCAGGTGGTGAACGCCACCGGGGTGTGGACGGACGACACACAGGCACTGATCGCCGAGCGCGGCCAGTTCCACGTCCGGGCGTCCAAGGGCATCCATCTCGTCGTCCCCAAGGACCGGATCCACTCCACGACCGGACTGATCCTGCGGACCGAGAAGTCGGTGCTCTTCGTCATCCCCTGGGGACGGCACTGGATCGTCGGCACCACGGACACCGACTGGGATCTCGACAAGGCCCATCCCGCCGCCTCCAGCGCCGATATCGACTATCTGCTGGAGCATGTGAACTCGGTCCTGGCCACTCCGCTGACCCGGGACGACGTCCAGGGTGTCTACGCCGGGCTGCGGCCCCTGCTCGCCGGGGAGTCCGATGCCACCAGCAAGCTCTCCCGGGAGCACACGGTCGCCCATCCGGTCCCCGGCCTCGTGGTGGTGGCGGGCGGCAAGTACACGACGTACCGGGTGATGGCGAAGGACGCGGTGGACGAGGCCGTGCACGGGCTCGACCAGCGGGTGGCCGCCTGTGTCACCGAGGAGACGCCCCTCGTCGGCGCCGAGGGCTATCCGGCCCTGTGGAACAAGCGTGCCGGGATCGCCGCCAGGACCGGACTCCATGTCGTCCGGGTCGAGCATCTGCTCAACCGCTACGGCTCGTTGGCGGAGGAGGTCCTCGCCCTGATCACCGAGGACCCGGGGCTCGGTGAGCCGCTGGGCGGCGCGGACGACTATCTGCGGGCCGAGGTCGTCTACGCCGCGTCCCACGAGGGCGCCCGCCATCTCGACGACGTCCTCACCCGCCGGACCCGGATCTCCATCGAGACCTTCGACCGGGGGACCCGCTGTGCCCGGGAGTGCGCGGAGTTGATGGCGCCCGTACTGGGCTGGGACGCCAAGCAGATCGAGAAGGAGGTCCAGCACTACGAGAAGCGGGTGGAGGCCGAACGGGAGTCGCAGCGCCAGCCTGACGATCTGACGGCGGACGCGGCGAGACTGGGCGCGCCGGACATCGTGCCGCTCTGACGGGGAGGCGGGGACACGGGGGTCCGGCGCGGCGCCCGGTAGCGGGCCGACCCGCGCGGCGGTGGTGTGAGGCGCGTCCGGTACGGCGACGGCCGGGCGCGTCCGGGGCGGGTGGGTGCGCCGGGAGCGGGGTGCCCCGGTGGGGCGGATGTTTCCCATGAGTTGGGAGCGACGGTCAGGGCTGTAGTTTCCGGCGGGATTCTTCTCATCGGCCGTCCCGTGATGGGGAATTCGCCACGGGCTGGTGGCCGCCGCCGGGGGCGGGGGTGTACCACCGCGTGGGACGGTGCCCCGCCGAGGGTGGGGGCCCGGCGGGTTCCGTACTACTCTCGCCAGAACCCACGGGTGTGCGGCGGACCCTGAAGACATGCCCTGCCCGGAGTGAGAGACAATGAAAGCTCTGCCAGGGCGTGTTACCGCATCGCGCGGGAGCGACAGGCGCGGGCGAAGACCAGGGATCGCAGAGGGGACGCATGTCGGAGGCAGAGCAGTCGCGGAAGCCCCAGCGGGACGGCTCCGAGGAGCGTGCGTCTGCGGTGGACGGGGCGGGCGGCGGACCTGACGGCAGGCCGGCCGCGGACCCGGGCTCCGGCCGGGGCGGCGGTGCGGAGCCGGCCCGGGAAGAGCCCGCCCGCAAGGATGCGACGGCCGGGGGCGAGCGGACGGCGGAACCGGTCTCCGCGGACGCGAAGACCGCCGTCGTGGGCGCGACCGCCGGGTCCCGTAAGGCCGGTGGCCCGTCCGGAGAGAGCGGCGCGGGTACCGGGAAGGGTGCGTCCGGCGCGCGGTCCGGCGGCGACAAGGAGCCGGTGATCGGAGCCCAGGCCGACCGCCGTTCAAAGGGCCGCCCGGCGGTAGGAACTGACTCAGGCTCCGGCGGCGAGGGCGACGGACCCGGGGCCGGTCCGGACGGCGGCGGCGACACCGGCACCGACACGGACGATGACGTCGACGAGCCGAAGGCCACCGCGACGGCCGGGGGCGCCGGGGAGTCGGCGAAGCCCGCCAAGGCCGACGCGGGCGGCGAAGCCCGTAGGACGGGGAAGAACCCCGCTGATTCCGCCGCCTCCGCCGACTCCGGGCGCAAGGCCCGGGGGACCGGCCGCGCCGAGTCCGAGGGGCGGCTGCTCGCCGGGCGCTACCGGCTGGGCGGGGTGCTCGGCCGGGGCGGTATGGGCACGGTCTGGCGGGCCGAGGACGAGACCCTGGGCCGGACCGTCGCCGTCAAGGAGCTGCGCTTCCCCAACCAGATCGACGAGGACGAGAAGCGACGGCTCATCACCCGGACGCTGCGCGAGGCCAAGGCGATCGCCCGGATCCGCAACACCAGCGCCGTCACCGTCTACGACGTCGTGGACGAGGACGACCGTCCCTGGATCGTGATGGAGTTGGTCGAGGGCAAGTCCCTGGCCGAAGTCATCCGCGAGGACGGCATCCTGACGCCGCGCCGCGCCGCCGAGGTCGGCCTGGCGATACTCGACGTCCTGCGGTCGGCCCACCGCGAGGGCATCCTGCACCGCGATGTGAAGCCGTCGAACGTGCTCATCGGCAAGGACGGCCGGGTCGTCCTCACCGACTTCGGGATCGCCCTGGTCGAGGGCGACCCCTCCATCACCTCCACCGGCATGCTCGTCGGCGCCCCCTCGTACATCTCGCCCGAGCGGGCCCGGGGCCACCGGCCGGGGCCCGCCGCCGACCTGTGGTCGCTGGGCGGCCTGCTCTACGCCAGCGTCGAGGGCACCCCGCCGTACGACAAGGGCTCGGCGATCGCCACCCTGACCGCCGTCATGACCGAACCCCTGGACCCGCCGAAGAACGCGGGCCCGCTGGAGGAGGTCATCTACGGACTGCTCGCCAAGGACCCCGCGCAGCGCCTCGACGACGCGGGCGCCCGCACCCTGCTGAGCCGGGTCGTCAACGCCCCGGACGAGCCGGTGGCGCCGCTCCCGGTCGACGCCACCCGCGCCATGGCGCTGCCGACCATCCCGCCGCCCGAGCCCGCCGCCCCGGCCCGGCCGCCCGTCGCCGAACGGCCGCGCGGCCCCCGGCGGCCCGCCCGTCCCGGCGGCCGGGGCGCCGCCGCCACGGGCGCGGCGGCCGGAGGCGCGGGCGCCGTACAGCAGCCCGCCCGGCCGCCGGAGCCGCCGGTGCAGCGGGCCGCGCCCCGCCGGGCGCCCCTGACCGATGTCGTCCCGCGCCGTACGCTGATCCTCCTCGCGGTCGGGATCGTGCTGGCCCTGCTCGGCACGATCCTCTACCTGACCATCGGCCGGGACGGGAACAACGGCGACGCGGCGAAGACCGGTACGGGCAAGCCGCCCGCGTCCGCCGGGGCCGAGGAGGGCACCAAGGGCGACGGCGAGCAGAAGACCACCGGCGGTACCGGCAAGGAATCGCCCGCGGGTGACCCCGCGAAGGACGGCGACAAGACCGGCACCACCCCCGGCGGTACGGCCCCGGGGGCGTCGAAGCCGCCCGCGAAGGGCGAAACGGGCAAGGGCGACCCGGCGAAGGGCGAACTGCCCGCCGGATACGCGGCCAAGTCCGACGACCGGTTCCGCTTCTCCATGGCGATGCCGAAGGAGTTCCGCCGGACCCAGATAGCCGGGCGCAACTCGGGCGGCATATTCAACGACCGCCGGGGCGCCTACCCCCGCGTCCAGGTCGACTTCAACAACAGCCCCGGCGACGACGCGGCCGCCGCCTGGCGGGCCGCGGTCCCCGCGACCCAGGGCAGCAGCCGGAACTTCAAGCAGCTCGGTATCGAGACCGTCCAGTACCGGGGCTATCCGACCGTCGCCGACTGGCGGTTCGAACGGGACCACAACGGCGAGCGCATCCGCTTCCTCAACCGGGGCTTCAAGGTCGACGAGCGGCGCGGCTACTCGATCATGGTGTCCTGCCCGGTGGCCGAGTGGGACGGCCCCGAGTGCCGGACACTGCGGGACACCGCGTTCGCGACATTCGAGCCCAAGGACTGAGCGGGTACACGTATCGTGAGAAGTCCCGGACGGAACGCCGCCGGACGGACGTTCGGAGCACCGTCCGGACAACCGGAGGGACCGGCGGACGACCCGGCCGCCGACACGTCCTGACGGACCGTGCGGATCCGGTCGGCCGCCCCCGGCGCGGGTGACGGGCGAACGGACCGGCCGTGCGGGCCGGGGAGCGTTGACCACGGGCAGGAGGGGAGGCGGCATGGACGACTACGCGGGCAGGGTGCTGGCCGACCGCTACCGCCTGCCACTGCTCCCCGCCGACGACACCGAGCCTCATGAGGCCGCCGAGACCCGGGCCTTCGACACCTACAGCGGCCAGGAGGTACTGGTCCGTCAGGTGCCGCTGCCCGAGGTCGTGGAGGCGGAGGTGGTCGGCCCCGACGAGTACCCGGGGCCCGCGGGCGGCCCCGGCGGCTACGGGGGCGGCCGGGCACACGGCAGCGCCCTCAGACCCGACGACCCGGCGGTCCAGCGGGCCGTCGAGGCGGCCAGGGCCGCCGCCCGGGTGCCCGACCATCCGCGCCTCGACCAGGTCTTCGACGTCTTCGCCGAGGACGGGTCGCTCTGGATCGTCAGCGAGTGGGTCGACGCCCGGCCGCTCGCCGCTTTCCTCGCCGAGCAGCCGATGACGCCGTACCGGGCGGCCGAGGTCGCCTCCGACGTCCTCACGGCCCTCGGCGCGGTGCACGCGTACGGCTGGACCCATCGCAATGTCACCGCCCGTACGGTCCTGGTCTGCGAGGACGGCCGGGTGGTGCTCACCGGCCTGGCGGCGGGCGCGGCCGAGGAAGCGCTCTGCGGCTACGCCCCGGTCCCCGCCGAGCCGCCCGGCGAGCCCTACGGGGACTTCGCCGACGGCGAGGACAACGGGGACTACAGGGACGACGCGTACGACGCCGATGGCCGAGGTGCCGAAGGTGTCGAGGACGCCGAGGACGAGTACGGGGACGGGGGCTACGAGGACGGCGGTTACGAGGACGACGACGAGCCCGGCGGGACCGTCTACGACGCCCGCGACCCGGACGGCGACGGCCGGGGCGAGGCAGCCGGATCCGGCGCGTACACCGTCGAGCCGTGGCGGTCGGGTCCGGACGTCCGGGGCGCTCGGCGCGGGGCCGTCGCCGCCTACCGGGCCGGAGCCCGGGCCGCGGGCCGGGGTGCCGACGGCCGGACCCCCGAAGGCGATGGGCCCGACTGGTGGGCCACCAAGCCCGGCGCCCCCGCCCTCCCCGCCGGACCGGACAGCACCGGACCCGACGGCGGACACGAGGGCCCCCGCTACCACGACCACGTCACCCCCGGCACCGACACCGGACCGGGTGACGACCCCGCCCGCCCCGGCGGCGACGACGATCCGGCCGGCCCCGAGGCGCCCGGCGGCCACGAGCCGCACCGCCACGACCCGTACGGCACAGAGGCGTACGGCCGCGATCCGTACGGCACCGGCGGCCCGGGCCCCGCACATCTCACCGGCAGCTGGCACGACGGCCCGACCGGCGCCGAAGGGCCCCGTTCCCTCCCGGCGGGCGGTACCACCCCCGCCCTCCCGCCCCCGGCCGACGGCACCTCCGCCCCCGGCCGCCGCCCCCAGCGCCACAGCGACCCGTACGGTGTCCGCGCCCTCCCGCCGGGCGACCCCGCCCCGCCGTCCGGCGGACTCCCCGCCCTGCCCGTCGCCCGCGCCGGACGCCCCGGCGGCGCCCCGGCCCCCCGCGACGACCGGCCCGGGATCCCGCCGCCCGCCACCGCCTCCGGCTGGGACCGCGGCGGCGCGGGCCGCGAGGCGCTCCGCGCCGACGCCCGCCGCGAACCCGGCCCCGACCGCCCGGCACCACCCGCCCCCGGCGGCTGGGACGAGTCGCCCGCCGCCCCCGGCGCCCCCGCCCACCGGGGCCCGGCAACCCCGCTCGCGGCCGAACGCGCCCGGCAGGCCAGGATCACCGTGGTCGGCGCCGTCACCGAGCGATGGGCGCCCGAACAGGCCGGACCCGTCCACGAGAACTGGCAGCTCGCCGCCCCCGTCGGCCCCGCCACCGACCTGTGGGCCCTCGGCGCCCTGCTCTACCGCTCCGTCCAGGGCCACGCGCCCTACCCCGAGGACAGCGCCGCCGAACTGGTCCAGCTGGTCTGCGCCGAACCGCCCGCCTTCGCCGAGGAGTGCGGACCGCTCCGCCCGGTCGTGGAGTCCCTGCTCCGCCAGGACCCCACCGAGCGGCCCGACACCGAGGAACTCCGCGGCTGGCTGCGGTCCCTGATCCGCTCCGCGCCCGAACCCGACGCCGGACTGGACGTGGTGGCGCTGCCCGCCGCCCGGCCCGAGCGGGGCGGCAGCCGGCTGCCCATCCTGCGCCGCCGGGGTGAACTGGTCCGCAGACGCCGGACCTCCGCCGAGGTCGTCCACGGCCGCCACCGCCACAAGAAGCCCCGGACCGGCCGGGAGCGCGGCCCCAGGTCCCTCGGCCGCAGGCTGCTCGTCGTGGTCCTGCTGCTGATGACCGCCGCCGTGCTCTACGCGGTGCTGTTCATGCCGAAGGCGGACGACTCGGCGGACCGTACCGCTCCGGGCGGCGATCAGCGCCCCACGGCGACGACCGGTACGGCCCCCGGCGGCGAGCCGCGCCCCTCGGGATCCCCTCGGACCTCACCCGACGGCGAGAACACCGGAGGCGACACCGGGGCGGGCGGCACACCGGACGCGGGCACGGGCACGGGTGACGTCGCGCGCGGCTACGCCCTGCGGAACGACGCCGAGGGCTTCACCGTCGCCGTGGACCAGGGCTGGCAGCGCCGCCCGATGAACGACACGGGCCAGGTCAGATACGGCGACGGCGACTTCACCCTGATCGTCGTCCCCGGCCGCGACCGGGTCCGCGACGGCGAGGACCCCCTCGACTACCAGCGTGACCGGGAGCGGGAGCTGGAGCCCTTCCGCAACTCCTCCTGGGCCACGTCGAGCGGGCTGCGCCGGATCGAGGTCGGGCAGCGGGTGATGGCGGAGGGCCAGTACACCTGGCAGGACAGCAGCGGCCGTGAGGTCTTCGTCCGCAACCGGGTCGTGGTGATCGGCGACCGGTACCACGTGATCCAGGTGATCGGTCCCGGCGACCGCCGTGACAAGGTCTCGGAGGCGTACGACCAGGCCGTCGCGGTCTACCGGGGCAGGGGCTGAGCCCCGGGCCGACGGGCGATGGCGACTGACGGACAGTCATCACGGCGGCTGTGCGGGTCACTCCGGCCCATCGGCGGAGCACCCGTCAGGAACCGCCCCGTCCTTCTCGTCGTCCCCTTCCATGGCCCGGATTCCGGGGTCCGGGCGGTGGGCGGCCGTTCCGGGAGCCGGAGCGGCATGACAGGGTGTGGGACGGGGCGACGGGGCCACAACGGGGCGGTCAGCGTACGGAGAACGGGGCGGGGAGACGTCGGGCACGTGGAGAACACGAGGAACACGGGCGAGGGAGTCGTACTCGCCGGGCGGTACCGGCTGGGCGAGTCCATCGGCAGGGGCGGCATGGGCCGGGTCTGGCGCGCCCGTGACGAGGTGCTGCACCGGGTGGTCGCGGTCAAGGAACTGACCGCCGGAATGTACGTCTCCGAGTCGGACCGGGCCCGGCTGCACGCCCGGACGCAGAAGGAGGCCAGGGCCGCCGCCCGAATAACCCACCCCGGGGTCGTCACCGTCCACGACGTTCTGGAACACGACGACCGGCCGTGGATCGTGATGCAGTACGTCGAGGGCTCGTCCCTCGCCGACGCCGCCAAGGAGTCCGGCGGGCTGCCCGCGCTGGAGACCGCGCGGATCGGGCAGCGCGTCCTCGACGCGCTGGGCGCCGCGCACGCCGCCGGAGTGCTCCACCGCGATGTGAAACCGGCCAATGTGCTGCTGGCCCGGGACGGCGGCGTACTCCTCACCGACTTCGGTATCGCCGTGATCGAGGGCGACTCGACCATCACCAGGACCGGCGAGATCGTCGGCTCCATCGACTACGTCGCCCCCGAACGGGTCAGGGGCGGCGACCCCGGGCCCGCCTGCGATCTGTGGTCCCTGGGCGTGACCCTGTACTCCGCGGTGACCGGCGAGTCGCCGTTCCGCCGGACGTCCCCGCTGGGCACGATGCGGGCGGTCGTCGCCGAGGAGCCCGAAATGCCGCGCGGGGCCGGTGCGCTGGGCCCGGTGGTGATGGCCCTGCTGGCGAAGGAACCGGAGGCCCGGCCGGACGCGGCGGAAGCGGCCCGGATGCTGGCGGCGGCCGTCGCCGAGCTGGAGCGGGCGGGAACGGGCGGCTCCGAGGGGACGACCGCGGTCTCCACGGCCGTGCTCCCGCCCGAGCCCGGCTTCGGGACAGGCTTCGGCACCGGCTTCGGGTCCGGCGGAACCCGCGCGCCGGGTGGGTCCGGTGCGCCCGGTGGCGGACCCCACGGTTCCGGCGGCGGCTCGTTCGCGGACTCGTCCGGTACGGCCGTTCCGGCGGGCTCCGGCGGCCTGTTCGACGCCGCCGACCAGGGCCGGTACGGCGACCCGTACGGCTCCGGCGGTACCGCGGGTTCGTCTGGCCCAGCCGGTACCGGTGACTACTTCCGGCCGGGCGGGGCGGTGGGCTCGCCCGAGTACGCGGGCCCCGGCGGCCCGTTCGGCCCCGGTGACGGGCAGGCAGCCGACGCCGCCCCCGGGTCTCTCGCCGGTTCGGGAACCGGCGCCTCCGGAACCGCCCTCCCCGGCACGTCCGCGACCTCGTCGACACCCCTGGCCCCCGCGCCCATTGCGGCCACCGGCACGCCCGGGGCGCCCGGGACTTCTGTGACGACCCCGAACGCGGTCCCGCAGACCGGCCCGGACACCGGATCCCCGGCGGGCGGCGGCCGGGGCCGGAAACGGAACGCGAAGGGCACCGGCGGAGGCCGGAAGCGCGGGCGGACCCGCCTGGTCGCGGCCGTGGTCGCGCTCTCCGCGATCGTCGGCGCCACCGCCGGAATCGTCGCGATGCGGTACGCGGACGGCGACGACGAGAAGAACGGGACGGGCACCCGTACCCCCACGGCCGCGACCGCCGGTGCCGACGGCTCCGGCCAGGGCGCCGGGAAGCCGCTCGCCTCCACCGAACCCGATAAGAAGCCCGAAACCGACTCCGGCTCCGTTCCCGGCAACGGCTCCGACACCGACGCCGATCCGGCCGGAGAGGTCCCGCCGGGCTGGAAGCGGGTCGAGGACCCCCTCGGCTTCTCCCTCGTGATGCCGAAGGACTGGCAGCGGATCGCGGCGAAGGAGGGCCAGGTCGACTACTCGCCCGACGGTGGCCGCCATCTGCTCCGGATCAATATCAACAAGGCCCCGAAGTTCATGGACCAGTACGAACACGCGCTGGTACTGGAGAAGAGCTTGCGGCAGCTGCCGGACTACGAGCGGGTGACCCTGGAACGGGACACGTTCCGGGGGCACCAGAACGCCGCCGTGCTGAAGTTCACCTGGACCGAGAAGACCGGCTCCCCCGGACCCCGCTACGGAGCCGACCAGCTGTATGTGGACGCCGCCGGAACGGAGTACGCGATCTTCCTCGCCGGGCCCGTCGAGAGCCGCGAGAAGACCCGGACGGACTTCGAGACGATACGGAAGAGCTGGCAGGGCCCCGCCGACCGGTGACCCCGGCTCCCGCGACCAGGCCCCGGGGAGGCGCCCCCGGGTCCCGGTCTTGTCACGGCTCCGCATCCAGCCGGGGCAGGGGTGGCATCCGGCCACAATCGCCACAGAGGATGTGGGCATGACGAACGACGGACGCCGGGCGGCCGAGCCCACCAGTTACGACCTCAGGCCACCGCAGGCACCCGGGGCACCCGCCCCGGACCGGACTCCGGCCATGTCGCCCGACCCCTCGGCCGCCGTACGCCCCGTCGCGCCCGCGCCCCGCTCCGAACCGTCGGACGCCGGGCCCGCGCCGGTATCCCCGGTAGCCCCGCCCGCGCCCGGCGCTCCGTCCGGGGCCGCGCCCGCCTCCCAGCCCGCCGGGGGCGGCGCCGACCCGGTCACCGGGCGGCTGATCGGCGGCCGCTACCGGCTGGTGTCCCGGCTCGGCCACGGCGGTATGGGCACCGTCTGGCGGGCCCATGACGAGACCGTCGACCGTCAGGTCGCGGTCAAGGAACCCCGGGTCCCCGAGTCCCTCCCCGCCGCCGAACGCGAGACGGTCCATCTGCGGATGCGGCGCGAGGCCCGCGCCGCCGCCAGGATCGACCACCCGGCCGTCGTCACCGTGCACGACGTCGTCGTGGAGGACGGCAGGCCGTGGCTGGTCATGGAGTGGGTACGCGGCCAGTCGCTGGCCGTCCGGCTGGCCGACGGCACCCTCGACGTCCGCGAGGCGGCCCGGATCGGACTCGCCGTCCTCGGCGCGCTGGAGGCCGCACACGCCGCCGGAGTGCTCCACCGGGACGTCAAACCGGACAACGTCCTGCTCGGCGGGGGCGAGGGCCCGGCCGGTGACGAGCGGGTGGTCCTCACCGACTTCGGCATCGCCCGGGTCGAGGGCGAGCAGGGACTCACGGAGACCGGCGCGTTCGTCGGTTCTCCCGAGTACGTCGCCCCGGAACGGGTGCTGGGCCAGCGCCCCGGCCCCGCGTCGGACCTCTGGTCCCTCGGAGTCGTGCTCTACACCGTGGTCGAGGGCGTCTCACCGTTCCGCCGGGCCAACGCCCCGGCCACCCTCCAGGCCGTCCTCTCGACCGAACCCGCCGCGCCGTCCCGGGGCACGGGCCCCTTCGCCGACCTGATCGGCCGGATACTCCGCAAAGACCCGGCGCTGCGCCCCGGCGCGGCGGAGATCCGTCAGGTCCTGGAGTCCGTGGCCCGCCCGCCCCAGCCGGTCCAGCCCGCCCGGCCGACACCGGTCGCGTACGACCCGACGGTACGGTTCGGCAGCCACCCCGCCCCCGTACCCGCCCCGGCCCCCGAGGCCCCGGCAACGAAGGGCGGCCGGTGGGTGCCGCCTGCCCTCCAAGGCAACCGGAAGGCCGGATTCGGCCTGGCGGGCGGCGCGCTGGCACTCGCCGCCGCGCTGGTCCTGGTCGTCCTCAAGCCCTTCGGCGGCACCGACGACGGAACACTCCCCGACGGCTGGGAGGTCCGCAACGACCGCGAGGTGCTGTCCGCCTCGGTGGCCGTCCCCTCCGACTACCGCCGCGTCCAGGACTCCACCGAAGCCGAGGTCACGTACTACGACCCCAGCGGCGTCTTCCGGGTCTACCTGGAGAAGGTCGACCCCTCCGAGCCCGGCGACAAACGCAAGGCGACCCCCACGGCCTGGCGCCAGTTCTACGAACGGGGCGGCAAGGACGGCCGCGATATGAAGGACCAGTCGGTCACAGTCCAGGAGACCACCCACCAGGGCGTGAACGCCTTCGACTCCACCGTCACCTTCTCCCCGTACTACGCCTCGGGCCCGGAGGAAGAGCAGGTCCGCAAGCGCTGGCGCGAACTCGTCGTCACCACCGAAGGGCCGGGCCCCGAGGTCTACTGGTGGCTCCGCGTCGCGGGCCCCTCCGACGGCTGGGCGGCGAAGGAGGGCGACCGCCTGTTCGAGGGCATCGTGGCGAACCTGAAGATCGAGGGCCTGTAGGGGCGGAGCGTAAGGAGCCGCGACGGGCTCCTCACCGGACCACCGGAGCCCGATACCGCCCGGTGCGGTGTCTGCGGGCGGACGACGACCGTGCCCGTCGAGGTCGGGCCCGGGCGCGTCACCTGCCCCGAGCACATCATCAGTATCGGCGGATCAGTGCTGGATCAGGCCGCCGACCGGGACCGGGGCGACATGGCCCGTCGCCGGGAGAGTTCGGGCGAGGGTGAGGCCGATGTCGACCAGTGACGACCGGCGCAGGCCGGGGACATCGGCGAAGGGGGTCCAGACCGACTCCGCCGTCTCGCCGTTCGGCTCGGGGCGGAGTCGGCCACCGGTGATCCGGACCTGGTAGAAGATCCCGACGTTCTGATGCTCCGGCGAGCCGGGTATCCGGCGTTCGGCGGCGGGGATGATTCGGGAGTCCACGCCCAGCAGGCGTTCGACCACGGCGGTGCAACCGGTCTCCTCGGCGACTTCCCGGATCACCGTGTCGAAAGGATCCTCGCCTTGTTCGACCCGGCCGCCCGGCAGGGTCCAGGTGTCGCCCGTCGGTGCGACGTGCCGGGCGAGCAGTACCCGTCCGTCGGTGACACATACGGCATACGCCGCCAGTCGAAAACTCATGTCCCGTACCTCCTGCCAGACCCTAACCCCCGGTCAGATCAGTTGCGGGCGCCCTTCGGGGGGACGTGCGACAGGCCGTGGGAGGCGAGCGGTCCCCGGAAGGGCTGCCATATCGCCGGGTCGGCCAGATTGGTGAAGAGGCTCGTACAGGTGTTGGTGTCCCCGGTCACCAGGCCGTGAACCACGGCCTTTCCGGACTTCGACGGGGCGAACAAGGGGCCTCCGCTGTCGCCGGGTCCGACCCGCTTCTGTTCGGTGCCCGCGCACAGGAACTCCTTGTCCCACATGCCGCCCTCGGTGTCGAACTCCTGTACCGAGAGCGCCGCTTCACGCATGCGGGACGGCTTGCTGTCGACGTCCTCGAGGACGGTCCGGCCCCAGCCCGCCGCCTGGAGGACGCGTCCCGGCTCGGGGCGGCTGCCCGCCGGGGGAAGGGACGCGGCCCGCTGCCGGACGGGCCGGTCGAGCACGATGAGGCCGAGGTCGGTATTGGTCGCGGTCGAGAACTCGGGGTGGCTGTAGACGGTGAACGCGTCGTCGTTCACCACCGTGCCCCGGGGGCTGTTCATGTCGGCCCGGCCCAGGACTACCCGCATCTTGATATGGCCCGACTCGACCCACTTGGAACAGTGCGCGGCCGTGGCGACGACCCGCTCGTCGATGAGTGCCGCGCCGCAGAAGTGGCCCCATGTCCCGTCCGCATTCCGCTGTTCGAGCTGGACGACATAGGAGTACTTACCGTTCGGCACCGGTGTTCCGCCGACGATCGCGGACGCCGAAGGCGCCGTGGTCAAGACGATTCCCGACGCGGCGACCGCCGCGAGGCAGGCGGTGATCCGTCGGCTCATGGGCTGGCGCGTGGTCTGGTGCAAGGAGACTCCTCGGCTCGGAGGGGGAGGCCGTCGATCGACCGGTTGTACCGGTCGCACCGGGCATCCGGGGACTCATCGGAGTCCGCCCGTCTGCCCGGTCGGCCGTGTTCCATCGCTTTGAGTGAACGGCACAGCGCATTCCGTCAGCGTCTCGATTTTTCGATACGCCACCGATAGGTCCGCGGTGATCCCATGGAGTCGGATGCCGGGCCCCGCCGCCGCAGCCGCCCTACCCCCGCCCCCCCCGGGGGTCCGGCCTCTCCGGCGCGTGAGGCTGCTGAGAACCCCGTGGATCCCAGGGGCCCCGGGCGTCCCGGCGTGATCACTCTCGTCCGAATTTTCGAACAACCCGCTGATCAGGACCGATGCGGTGTCGGTCCGCCGGGCCCGGGTGCGGGTCCGGCCAAAGGTGTTACCGGCCGGTACCCAAAGAGTCGGAGGAGGAATACCGTGGGTCCCATGACGGACGTGAAGGCCCCCGCCGCCCCTGTCGGAACCAACCCCCGAGCCACCGCGCCGACCGGTGTCCGCACCGCCGCGGATGTGGTCACCCCCGAGGTGGTGGCCCAGCTCACGCGGGGCGTCGTCGGCTCCGGGCGGACGGCCAACCACACCCCCTTCACCGGGGAGAAGCTGGCCGATCTGCCCGAGTCCACCCCGGACGACGTGGCGGAGGCGTTCCGGCGGGCCCGGGCCGCCCAGCCGGTGTGGGCCGCCGTGCCGGTCCGGACCCGGGCCGCCGTACTGCTCCGCTTCCACGATCTGGTGCTGGAGCGGCAGGCCGAGGTCCTCGATCTGATCCAGCTGGAGACCGGCAAGGCCCGGCTGCACGCCCATGAGGAGATCCAGGCCGTCGCCGTCGCCGCCCGGCACTACGGCCGACGGGCCACCGCCTATCTGAGGCCCCGGCGGCATACCGGGGTCGTCCCCGTGCTGACCAAGACCACCGAACTGCGCCAGCCGCGCGGCGTCGTCGGCCAGATCGCGCCGTGGAACTACCCGCTGGAGCTTTCCGTCGGCGACGCGCTGCCCGCGTTCGTCGCCGGGAACGCGGTGGTGATGAAGCCGGACACGGAGACCGCCCTCACCGCCCTGTGGGCCCGCGATCTGCTGATCGAGGCCGGGCTGCCCGCCGACGTCTTCCAGGTCGTCCTGGGCGAGGGCCCGGTGGTCGGCCCCGAGGTCGTCCGGCACGCGGACTACGTCTCCTTCACCGGCTCGACCCGGACCGGCCGCGAGGTCGCCCGGGGTGCCGCGGAGCGGCTGGTCGGCTGCTCCCTCGAACTCGGCGGCAAGAACGCCATGCTCGTCCTCGCCGACGCCGATGTCGAACGGGCCGCCGCGGGCGCGATCCGGGCCTGTTTCTCCTCCGCCGGGCAGCTCTGTATCTCCATCGAGCGGCTCTACGTCCACGAGTCCGTCGCCGACGTCTTCATCGAGCGGTTCGTCGCCCGGACGAAGGCGATGCGCCTCGGCGATTCCCTCGCGTACGGCGCCGAAATGGGCTCCCTCGTCGGCGAGCGGCAGCTGGCGACCGTGGTCCGCCATGTCGACGAGGCCGTGGCCAAGGGCGCGACCGTACTCGCGGGCGGAGTCGCCAGGCCCGACATCGGCCCGCTGTTCTACGAGCCGACCGTGCTGGAGGGCGTCGAGGAGCCGATGGCCGTCTGCGCCGAGGAGACCTTCGGCCCGGTGGTCTCGGTCTACCGGTTCTCCGACGAGGACGAGGTGATCGAGCGCGCCAACGCCACCCCGTACGGCCTCAATGCCAGCGTCTGGACCCGGGACGGCAGGCGGGGGCATGCCGTCGCGACCCGGCTGCGGACCGGCACGGTCAATATCAACGAGGGGTACGCCCCGACCTACGGCAGTGTGCAGTCCCCGATGGGCGGGATGAAGGACTCCGGTCTGGGGCGGCGGCACGGCTCGGAGGGCATCCTCAAGTACACGGAGGCCCAGACCGTTTCGCAGCAGCGGGTGATGCCGATGGGCCCGGCGTTCGGGATGGACGACGAGAAGTACGCGGACCTGATGAACCGGTCCCTGAGGTTGATGAAGGTGTTCCGGCTCCGCTGACGGGGCGGGGGAGGTCCGACGAGGACCGAGGCCCGGTGCTGGATCCCGGGCCCGGTCCCTGACACCGACCCCGTACCCCGGCGGAGGTCCCCGCCTCTGACACCGTGTCCCGGCCCCGCCCGAGAGGCCGGTCGTTCCGTATGGAGGAGAGCCATGTCCGCGGTACCCCCTGCCCGTCCGGCCGACGAACCCGCGAGCGGCGACGAGACGTACGACGACGAACACAACGACGCATACGACGTCGATGACGACTACGACGTGATCGTCATCGGCTCCGGCTTCGGGGGCGCGGTAGCCGCCCTCCGGCTCACCGAGAAGGGCTACCGGGTCGGCGTCCTCGAAGCCGGGCGCCGCTTCACCCGCGCGACCCTGCCCCGTAACTCCTGGGACCTGCGGAACTTCCTGTGGGCCCCGGCGCTCGGCCTCTACGGCATCCAGCGCGTCCACCTCCTCGGCAAGGTGATGGTCCTCGCGGGCGCCGGGGTCGGCGGCGGCTCCCTGAACTACGCCAACACCCTCTACATCCCGCCCCCGGCGTTCTTCCGCGACCCGCAGTGGCAGGACATCACCGACTGGGAGCACGAACTCGGCCCCTACTACGACCAGGCGCGACGAATGCTCGGCGGCCGGCTGAACACCACGACCACCGCCGCCGACGTCCATCTCAAGGCCACCGCCGACGCGATGGGCATCGGCGACACCTTCCACATGGCCCCGGTCGGTGTCTTCTTCGGCGACGGCGATGACGGCAGCGACCGGGGCGCCGGAGTACGGGCCGCCCCGGGCGACGAGGCCCCCGACCCGTACTTCGGCGGTACGGGCCCGACCCGCCGGGCCTGCGTCCAGTGCGGCGAGTGCATGACCGGCTGTCGGCACGGCGCCAAGAACACCCTCGGCGAGAACTACCTCTATCTCGCCGAGCGCGCCGGAGCCGTGATCCACCCCATGACCACCGTCCGCACCCTCACCGAGGACGGCCGGGGCGGCTACGCAGTCGGCACCCTCCCCACCGACCGGCCGCGCAAGGGCCGGGGCCGGGTGTTCCGGGCCCGCCGGGTCGTGGTCGCCGCCGGGACGTACGGCACCCAGACTCTGCTCCACCGGATGCGGGACACGGGCGCCCTGCCCCGGCTCTCCGCCCGGCTGGGCGAACTGACCCGGACCAACTCCGAGGCCCTGGTGGGGGCGCGCACCGACGACCGGCGCTATCGCGCGCGCCACGGTACGCCCCGGGTGGACTTCACCCGGGGCGTCGCCATCACCTCGTCCGTCCACCCCGACGAGCACACCCATATCCAGCCCGCGCGGTACGGACGCGGCTCCAACGCCATGGGGCTGCTGACGACCCTCCAGGTGCCGTACCGCCCCGGCGGTTCAGGTGGATCCGGTGGTCCGGGTGGTCGACGAGGCGGGCGCGGCCGGGTCGCGGGCTGGTTGGCCGGAATGGTCCGCCGCCCCACGGTCGCCGCGCGATCCCTCTCGTACCGCCGCTGGTCCGAGAAGACCCTGATCTGGCTGGTGATGCAGTCGGTGGACAACTCCCTCATCGCCTACCGGCGGCGATCGGGCCCGGGAAAGGGGCTGCTGACCGCCCGGCAGGGGCACGGCGCGCCCAATCCGACACAGATCGCCGAGGCCACCCGGGCCGCGAGCGTCCTGGCCGAGGAGATCAACGGCTTCGCGGGCTCGAACATCGGTGAGCTGCTGGGCATGCCGATGACCGCGCATTTCCTGGGCGGCTGCCCGATCGGCGCGGACGCCGCGTCGGGGGTGATCGATCCGTACCACCGGGTTTACGGCTACCCCGGCCTCTCGGTCGTGGACGGCGCCGCCGTCACCGCCAATCCAGGGGTGAACCCGTCGCTGACGATCACCGCCCAGGCCGAGCGGGCGATGTCCCTCTGGCCGAACCTTGGCGAGGAGGACCCCCGCCCGGCGCAGGGCGAGCCGTACGTCCGGCTCGCGCCGGTGGCCCCCGAGTCACCGGTGGTGCCGGAGGCCGCGTTCGGCGCGCTGCGGCTGCCGTTCCTGGGGATACCGGCCGTCCCGCCGCCGAAGCCGAAGCCGAAGCCGGAGCGGGGGCCGGATTCGGAGCCGGACGCGGGGCCCGGCGGCCGGAAGCCGGAAGCCCGGAGACCGGGCGCGGGGTCGTAGGGAGACGTACAGCCCGGGGGACGCACCGGCCAGGAGACATACGACCCGGGAGACGTACGACCCGGGAAGCATACGGACCCGGGGACGTAGCGGCGGGGAGGGAGGCGTGCGGGCTCGAAACGGCGTACGGAATCCGGAAAAGGCGGTGGGGCCGCTGCGCCCCCCTCCGAGCGCAGCGGCCCCACCGGTTCATGGGCCCGGACGTCAGGCCGTGGCACCGTCCCGGCGGCGCTTGAGCGCGAAGACGACACCGGCACCGGCGACGATCGCGATACCGCCCGCGATCCCGATCACCGGGAGGACGTCGGAGGAACCGGTCTGCGCGAGGTTGCCGGTCACCGGCACCTCCTTGCGCTCGCCCTGCGGCGCGGTGTTCTTACCGGAGTCGTTCTTGCCGGAGCCGTCCGACGAACCGGGCTTGTTCTTGCCCGGCTTGCCCTCGGCCTCCTTGTCGTCCGGCTTGCCGCCGACCGGAAGGACCTCGAACTCGTAGTCGACCGGCTCACCGAAATCGCAGCTGCCGTTCTGGTTGACGACCAGACCGATCGTCAGCAGGAATCCGGTCGCCGCCGGGGCCTTCGCATCGGCCTTCATCCGCAGTTCGACCTCGGCGAATTCACCATCGCCCAGATCCTCGACCTCGCCGAGATATCCCTGGCCGATCTCGAACTTCTCCCAGGTGCCGTCGTACTTCGCCTCGATGGTGATGTGACGGCCGGCGTCCTCGCCGTTCTCGTCGGAGGCGTCCGCGTCGAGGACGGCCGTGACGGAGGCGATGTCCTTACCGGTCTCGTTGGAGATCCGGTAGGTGAAGTTCCGCCAGCCGCCACCGGCGACGATCTGCGAGGGCGCGCCGCGCAGGGACGTCTTCAGACCGTCGACGTAGTCACCCTCGGTGCACTCGTCCGGGTTCGGCGCCTCTTCCCCGGTGCCGCCCTCGGAGCCCTTGGGAGGCTGGCCGCCGGTGCCGGGCGCGGTACCGGGCTCGCCCTGCTCGCCCTTGCCGGGGGTCTCGGTACCGGGCTGCTTCTCGCCGCCCGGCTGCTCCCCGCCCTGCCCCGCGGTCCCGCCGGTCTCCTTGCCGGGCTCGCCCTGCTCGCCCTTGTCACCCTCGCCCGGCTCGGTACCGGTACCGGGGGTGGTGGTGCCGCCGGTGGAGCCGGTGCCCTCCTGCTTCGACGGATCCGTCGTCCCCGGCTCCGGCGAGTTCGAGCCCGAGCCGGTGGTGCCGGTGCTCGTGCTGGACGCGGGATCGGTCACACCCGTGGCAACGGCGGCCGGGGCGGAGAGCAGGGCCAAGGGGGCCAGGACGGCGGACGCGGCGGCGACGGCCGCGGCACGGCGGAGCTTCATGGGACCTCGGTGATCGAAGGGGCGGCATTCCGCGGGGTTGCGGAAGGCGCGGTTACTCGCGTGCTCCGTGGGATCCCTGAAATAGGTGTGTCCACGGATACGCCCGGTTCGACCCGGCACCCGGTCAGAAGGTTGTAAGAAAACTGACAAGAACTTTATGTGGCATAAATCACCGCTATCACCGTGATAGGTGCCATCGCTGTGATCTTCGCGATCCGTCGTATCGCGGACGGGGGATGAGGCATGGGGGATACGGGACGCGGGAGATGAAAAACGGGCCGTACGGGATCGGAGCCGTAGGGCACAGGTCCCGTACGGGCTCGGAGCCGTACGGGAAAAGGCAAAGGCAAGGGCCCCGCGGGGCGCGCGCCGCGGGGCCCTTGGGCGGCACCGACGCCAGGGCTGCGTCGGTGCCGGAGCGCGGCGCCGGGGGGTGCGCCGCGGAGGAGGGTCGGGTGGATCGGGTGGGCCGGTGCCGCCGACCGGCGGGCCGGGGGTCCGGGTGACACGGCACGGACGCGCGTCCGGACCGGATCGGTCGTGCTCGGGGCCGGGCGGCACCGCGCGTGGGCGGGTGCGGGCGCGTCCGGCGGTCCGGTGGTGATGGGGGCTCCGGTGCACCGGCGCCCGTGGGGCATCGTGGTGGAGCGGCCGCGGCGTACGCAACCGTTCCGACGGGATCGCGGCCGGTTCCGGGCGTCCCCGGAACCGGCCGCCGGGGTGACCGGGCTGCTGTCCCCTGCCGACCGGTCACGCGTGCTGGCGCGAGGTCCCACGACGTACTCGCGTACGTCACACGCTCCAGCTGAGCCACGCGTGGTTTTCCTGCGGGGCCGGGCCTGGCTGGCTCGGACATCGGGACCAACGAAGCCCTGTCGCCAGCGGTCACGCGCCGTACGGGTGAGACGGCACCCGAACTCAAATGCGGTTCGCACCCCGGTGCCGCCGCGGCCCGGCGGACGCCGCGCGCGGATCCGGGGGAGTGGGCGGCGCGGCGGCGGCCCTGGCGCCGCGCCCGCCGCCTCCGGGGTCAGATCCGGCCCCGGCACAGCTCCAGGACGGTCATGGCGAGCGCCGTCCCGGGCTTGCCGAGGGCGTCCCGGAAGTGGCTGAGGACCTCCATCTCGCGGGAGAGGCTGACCCGGCGCCCGCCGGAGGCGATCCGGGCGTCCTGGATGACGGCGGAGATCGCCATCCGTTCCTGGACGAGGCCGATGATCCGGTCGTCCAGGGCGTCGATCCGGTCCCGGGCGCCGGTGATCAGTTCGACCGCCTCGGGGGTACGGGCACCGGTCGCCTCGGCCGACGCGGCGGTGGTGGCCGCGGCTGCCGAGGCCGAGCTGACCGGGGTGGCAGAGGTGACGGCGGTGACAGTGGTCGTGGTGGTGGATGTGGTGGACACGTGGGCTCCTCGGAGGATCGGGGCGCCCGGTCCGGTACGGCTCCGGAACTGCACAGCGCCCCGGGCCTTTTCCCGGCCCGGGGCGCTGTGGCGAAGTCGCTTGTCAGTAGCTCAAGCAGCACGACCATGGCAGCCGGACGGGCCGGTGCCATAGGTAAAGACGAAGGTCGAGTGCTGACGCATGGGGACAGTATGGACCCGGCCCCACCCGAGGCCAAAGCCGGCCCGGATCGTGGGACGCCCTCCCCGGACCCTTCCGGCCGCGGTTCCGCTTCCTCCGGGTGCGGGGCGCCACCGCCCCGGCCCGTCCCCGCCCCGGCCCGTCCCCGCCCCGGCCCCGGCGTACCGCCGTCCCCGTCCCCGCCCCCGGGCCCACCGCCCCCGCCCCGCCCCCGACCCCTCGTGGGCGTCCCCGCACCCTCCGTGTCCGGCCGAAGGGCCCGTCCGGCCCCAGTAGAATCGGGTGTACGCCCCCCGCCCAGCCCCCGCCGGAAGGCCGCCAGTGTCCTCAGTGTCGCCCGCCGCCGCGCCAGATGTCGTACTCGTCGTCGACTTCGGCGCCCAGTACGCCCAGCTCATCGCCCGCCGCGTCCGTGAGGCCCGGGTCTACTCCGAGATCGTCCCGTCCACCATGCCGGTGGCCGAGATGCTGGCCAAGAACCCCAAGGCGATCATCCTCTCCGGTGGTCCCTCCTCGGTCTACGCCGACGGCGCGCCCCGGCTCGACCGGTCGATCTTCGAGGCCGGGGTCCCCGTCTTCGGTATGTGCTACGGCTTCCAGCTGATGGCCACCACCCTCGGCGGCACCGTCGACAACACGGGCGCCCGTGAGTACGGCCGGACGCCCCTCGCGGTCTCCAAGACCGGCTCGACGCTTTTCGAGGGCACCCCCGCCGAGCAGTCGGTGTGGATGTCGCACGGCGACGCCTGCTCGGCCGCGCCCGAGGGCTTCACCGTGACCGCGTCCACGGAGGTCGTGCCCGTCGCCGCCTTCGAGAACGACGAGAAGAAGCTGTACGGCGTGCAGTACCACCCCGAGGTGCTGCACTCCACCCACGGCCAGCAGGTCCTGGAGCACTTCCTCTACCGGGGCGCGGGCATCGAGCCGTCGTGGACCACCGGCAATGTGATCGAGGAGCAGATCGCCGCCGTCCGCGAGCAGGTCGGCACCAAGCGCGCCATCTGCGGCCTCTCCGGCGGAGTGGACTCCGCGGTGGCCGCCGCTCTTGTGCAGAAGGCCATCGGCAACCAGCTGACCTGCGTCTACGTCGACCACGGCCTGATGCGCAAGGGTGAGACCGAGCAGGTCGAGAAGGACTTCGTGGCCGCCACCGGCGTCCAGCTGAAGGTGGTCGACGCGCAGGAGCGGTTCCTGAGCGCGCTCGCCGGGGTCTCCGACCCCGAGGAGAAGCGGAAGATCATCGGCCGGGAGTTCATCCGGGTCTTCGAGCAGGCCCAGGCCGAGATCGTGGCCGAGGGCGCCGCCGACGGCGAGGATGTCGCCTTCCTGGTGCAGGGCACCCTCTACCCGGACGTCGTCGAGTCCGGCGGCGGTACCGGCACGGCCAACATCAAGTCCCACCACAACGTCGGCGGACTCCCGGAGGACCTGGAGTTCCAGCTGATCGAGCCGCTGCGGAAGCTCTTCAAGGACGAGGTCCGGATGGTCGGCCAGGAACTGGGCCTGCCGGACGAGATCGTCCAGCGGCAGCCGTTCCCCGGCCCCGGCCTGGGCATCCGGATCGTCGGCGAGGTCACCCGCGACCGGCTCGACCTGCTGCGCGAGGCCGACGCCATCGCCCGTGAGGAGCTGACCGCCGCCGGGCTCGACCGCGAGATCTGGCAGTGCCCGGTGGTCCTGCTCGCCGATGTCCGCAGCGTCGGAGTCCAGGGCGACGGCCGCACCTACGGCCACCCGATCGTGCTCCGCCCGGTCTCCTCCGAGGACGCGATGACCGCCGACTGGACCCGGATGCCGTACGACGTCCTGGCCCGGATCTCGACCCGGATCACCAACGAGGTCGCCGACGTCAACCGGGTGGTGCTGGACGTCACCAGCAAGCCCCCGGGGACCATCGAGTGGGAGTGACCCCGGAACCGGCCCTTCGGGGACCGGCATCGGGACCGTCCCCTTCGGGGTGACCCCGACCTCCTGAACGCCCGGCGCGCCCCTCGCGGAACCTTCCGCGAGGGGCGTCCGTGTTTCTGGGCCGCGGCGTGTGCGGCGTACTCGGCGAACCGTCCGTCGTGGCGCGGGCGGTGCTTCCGGGGGAATTCCGGCGACACTCCGGGTGAGCCGTCCGGCCGTCCCGTACGTATGGGTAACGACTGGTCGGCGACGGCACCCCCGGGTACGACGGCAGGGCAGCCGGTCCGGCGGGAGAGAGGGTACGGGTGATGGCGTACACACGGCATGACACGGCGGGGTACGGCACCGGAGACAGCGGCTCCCCCGGCGCCGGGGGAACGGGAGGCAGCGGCGGCGGTTTCCGTGCCCGGCTCGCCCGGTTGCGGCACCGGGCCGACCGGCTGCGGGAGCTGGGCGCCCGGCACGCCCTGCTGCCCCTGCGGATCTTCCTCGGTCTGACCTTCGTCTACGCCGGGCTCGACAAGCTGGGTGACAGCACGTTTCTGGCCGCCGAGGGCACCGGCTCGATCGGCGCGACGATGCACGCCGTCCGGGACGGTTCGGCCGTGCCGTGGCTGGTCGACATCGGATTGGAGGACCCCGTGGCCTTCGGCAAGGCGATCGCCTGGGGCGAGCTGGCCGTCGGCGTCGGTACGCTGCTCGGTCTGCTGACCCGGGTCGCCGCGCTCGGCGGGGCGCTGATCTCGGCCAGCCTCTGGCTGACCGTCAGCTGGCAGACCGAGCCGTACTACTACGGCAACGACCTCGTCTATCTGATGGCCTGGCTGCCGCTGGTACTCGGCGGGGCGGCGCTGTTCTCGGTGGACGCGCTGCTCGCCGAGCGGCGGCGGCGCAGCCCGTAATGGGCCAGGCCCAGCGCGCCCGCGACCGCGAGACCGCCGAAGACCACCGGGAAGACCACGAACCACGGGGTGCTCCAGCTGCCGGCCGCGTCCCCGGCGTAGAGCAGCGTCGCGACCAGTGCGGCCGTACCGGCGGCGGCCCGGCCGGGGCGGAAGCCGTGCAGCATCCGCCACCGCCCGGAGGCGGACGTACGGCACGCTTGCCCGCCTGGCGCGCCGGGCGCACCGGACGCGGCGGATCCGGCGGACGCACCGGACGCACCGGGCTTGGCGGACCGTATGGCCGGGTCAGGACGCGGCACGGGCACGGGTCACCTCCACCTGTCCGACGCTCACCTGGACGAACAACTCGACGGTACCCGCCTTCGCCGTCGCACCGGGCCCCGGCGGCCCCGGCGGCCGGGGCGCGGGCAGTATCTCGTTCCGCTCCTGACCGGGGGAGATGTCGATATCGTCCTTCGGATCGCCGGGGAGTCTGATGTCGCCGACGCCCGCCTCCGCCCGCAGCCGGACCTCCACCCCGGCCGGGACGATCACCTCGGCCTTGCCGATGCTCACCGCGGCCGAAGTCGTCAGGGTCTGGCCGGGTGCCAGGGCCACCCGGGAGAGATCCAGTACGCCGACCCCGGTCCCCAGTTCGTACCGTGTCTCGACCGCGGCGGCCGTCGCGGGCCGCCAGGTCGTCCGCCGCCAGTCGGTGCCGATGTTCTCGGGCAGGGACGCCGCTCCGGCCAGCAGTAGGGCGGTCACCACCGTGAGGAAGACCGTCCCGAAGCCGGTACGGCCCAGGAATGAGCTGACCACCAGGCCGAGGCCGAACACCCCGAGCGCCGCCGCGAGGCCGATCTGGAGACTGATGCCCAGCGGCTGCTGGGTCCAGCTCAGCTGGACCCCGAGATAGCAGGCGAGGGCGGCCAGACCGAAGACCGTGCCGCCGATGGAACGGGGACCCTCCCGGTCCCGGGGCCGCCGTGCGGCACTTTTCTTGTCCCGGCCGACGCCGCTGACGTCCGCGTCCTCCGGGCCCCACAGATAGCCGGGGGCCGCCGGGCCGTCGGCGCCGGGTCGGGCCGGCGGATCGCGCCACCAGGACGGGCTGTCGGGCGCGGGCGGCGCCTTCGTCTCCGGCGGCGCGTCCGGGACGGCGTGCGCGGACGGCCCGGCGCCCGGCGCCCGGACCGCCCCCTCCGGCGGTGCCGTACGCCGCCGGGACCAGACGGCGACCCCGGTCGCGGCGATCGCCAGCTGGGCGGCGAAGGCGAGGGTGCCGCGGTTGTTGAGCAGGGTCAGGAAGATTCCGCAGCCGATCAGGGCCAGGAACACCGCGGTCAGCGCCGCGCCGTCGACCCGGCCGCCGAGCAGCTTCCGTCCCTCGGACTCCTCCTCGCCCTCGGCGGGGACGAGCAGCCAGGCGAAGCCGTAGAAGATCAGCCCGAGGCCGCCGGTGACGGCGAGCACGCCCAGCACGACCCGGAAGATCACCGGGTCGAGGTCGCAGTACCGGCCGAGGCCGCCGCAGACCCCGCCGATCACCCGCTGCCGTCCGTCCCGGCGGAGCTGCCGGGGGCGGATTACGCCGCCGCCGCCGTCGTCGCCGACCGGGCCGGGCTGGTCGTCGTACGCACCGGCCCCGGTTCCCGCTCCGGCCCCGCCGCCCGTTCCGGACCCATCGGATGCGCCGGACCCGCCGGACCCGCCGCCAGTTCCGGACCCGCCGGACCCGTGCCCGGGGGCCGTCGAGGGACCATCAGCCGTACCACCGGCGGAGGTCGCGCCGAGCGGACCGCCGGAGGATCCGTTGGCACCGGCGGCCGGTCCGCCGCCGGTAGCGGGCGTACCCCGGTCGGTTGTCCGGTCGGTCGTCCGATCGCTCGCCGGACCGGTCCGGTCTGCCCGAACGCCCTCCCGTACGTCCGCCGAGCCCCCGACCTCACCGACCTTGTCGGCCCGGTCCGCCCGGTCCGTCGGGTCGTCGGCCACGGCACCGGCCCGGTCGCCGGACGGGGCTTCGGCCGGGCCGTCGGGCGGTCCGTCGGAGGAGGCGGTCGGGCGCGGCTGCTTCATACGTCCATGGTGACGGCCCGGGCGCCCGGAAGGGACCGGGGGCGACCCTGGCCCGTCCCTGATATCGCCCCGGTACCACCCCCGAAAACCGCCTCCGGAAACCGCCCCGGTGTCATCCCCGGGTATGCCCCCGGCCCGGCCGCGCTCAGGGTCGTTCTCGGGGTCGCCCCCGATACCGGAAGCCCGCCGTTCCGTGTGACGATCGAACCATGCCCGCCGCCGCCCCGCCCCGCCCGGCCACCGACTCCCCGCGGTCCGCGCGCGCCACCGCGCCCGCCGAGGAGGACGTACCGCTGCGCAGGCTCTACCGCAGCGCCGACGGACGGCTCCTCGGCGGAGTGGCCCGCGGCCTCGCCGGTCATCTGGGCGTTCCGGTCGCCTGGGTGAGGCTGGTCTTTCTCGCCCTGCTGCTCGCCGACGGCCTCGGGATACTGCTCTACGCGGCCTTCTGGGTCTTCGTCCCCCTCGGAATCGGGGGCCGGGCCCCCGAACACCGCCCGCTCTTCGAAGTCGCCCCCGACGGCCGCCGCAAGCTCCGCAAACCGGACAAGGGGCAGATCTTCGCCCTGGCCGCCCTGGGCATCGGCTGTCTGATCTTCATCAGCGACCTCGACACCACCAGCCGGGCCGACCGCTATATCTGGCCGACGTTGTTGATAGGCGCCGGGGTGGTGCTGGTGTGGCGGCAGGCGGACAACGCCCGCCGGGCCCGCTGGACCGCCGCCGACTCCCGGCACCGCCGCTTGTTCCAGTTCGCCCGCGCCCTGGTCGGCGTCGCCCTGGTCGGGACCGGGCTCACCGCCTTCATGGTCGTCCGGGGCTCGGCCGCCCAGCTCGGCAACGTCCTCACCGCCGCCGTCGCCGTCATCGCCGGAATCGCCCTGCTCGCCGGGCCGTGGCTGGTCCGGATGACCCAGGACCTGTCCGAGGAGCGGACGATGCGGATCCGGGCCCAGGAACGGGCCGAGGTCGCCGCCCACGTCCACGACTCCGTACTGCACACCCTCACCCTGATACAGCGCCGCGCCGATGACCCCGGCGAGGTCCGCAGACTCGCCCGCGCCCAGGAACGGGAGCTGCGGAACTGGCTCTACAAACCCGAGGGCACCGGCCAGGAGGAGGAAGAGGAGCCCGACACCCTTGCCGAGGCGGTGAAACGGGCCGCCGCCGAGGTCGAGGACAAACACGGCGTACCGCTGGAGGTCGTGGTGGTCGGCGACTGCCCGCTGGACGAACGGCTCACGGCCTGTATGCAGGCCGCGCGCGAGGCGATGGTCAATGCCGCCAAGTACGGTGGCGAGGGCGGCCCCGTCCAGGTGTTCGCCGAGGTCGACGGCCGTACCGTCTTCGTCTCCGTCCGCGATCGCGGACCCGGATTCGACCCCGAGGCCGTCCCGGACGACAGAATGGGCGTCCGGGAGTCGATCGTCGGCCGGATGCGGCGCAACGGCGGGACGGCCCGGCTGACCTCGGCGCCCGGGGAGGGCACGGAAGTGGAGCTGACCATGGAGAGGGCGGACGGATGACGGCGGAGCGGGCAGGACGGCCGGGGGACGGGCGGACGGACGGCGAGCAGCCGCGCCGGGTACGGGTGGTCCTCGTCGACGACCACCGGATGTTCCGTACCGGGGTCCAGGCCGAGATCGGCCGGACCGAGACCACCGGCGTCGAGGTCGTCGGCGAGGCGGCCGACGTCGACCAGGCGGTCACCGTGATCACCGCGACCCGGCCGGAGGTCGTCCTCCTCGACGTCCACCTCCCCGGCGGCGGCGGGGTCGAGGTACTGCGCCGCTGCGCCCCGCTGATGGGCGCGGCCGAGCATCCCGTACGGTTCCTGGCGCTCTCGGTCTCCGACGCGGCCGAGGACGTCATCGGTGTCATCCGGGGCGGCGCGCGCGGCTATGTCACCAAGACCATCACCGGTACCGACCTGATCGACTCGATCTTCCGGGTGCAGGAGGGCGACGCGGTCTTCTCGCCCCGGCTCGCCGGGTTCGTCCTCGACGCCTTCGCCTCCACGGACGCCCCGCCGGTCGACGAGGACCTGGACCGCCTCACCCAGCGGGAGCGCGAGGTGCTGCGGCTGATCGCCCGGGGCTACGCCTACAAGGAGATCGCCAAGCAGCTCTTCATCTCGGTCAAGACGGTCGAGTCGCATGTCTCGGCGGTCCTCCGGAAGCTCCAGCTCTCCAACCGCCACGAACTCACCCGCTGGGCCACGGCCCGCCGCCTGATCTGACCGCCCGCCCCCCGGCTCGCCCCGGCGGCCAGGGCTCCGGCTACGCCGGTCGTACCGCCCCCGCGAACGGCATCTCGTCCACCCGCGCGAACCGCACCACCCCGCCCGGCCGGGGCGCGTGGATCATCCGGCCACCGCCCACATACATCCCGACATGTGTCACCCCGGGATAGAAGAAGACCAGGTCACCGGGGGCGAGTTCGGACCGGGCGACTCGCCGCCCCGCGCCGATCTGGGTGTACGTGGTCCTCGGCAGGGACACCCCCGCCGCCCGCCACGCCGCCTGGGTCAGCCCGGAGCAGTCGTACGACGCCGGGCCCGTCGCGCCCCAGACGTACGGCTTGCCGAGCGCCCCGTACGCGTAGGCCACCGCCCGCGCGGCCCGGGGCGTGGGCGCGGTCGCCCCGGCGGCGTCCGCGACCGCCCCGGCCCGGCCGTCGCCCCGCCCCGGCGCCCCCGGACCCGAAGCGGCCCCGGGACCCGTACCGGCACCCGCTCCGGTACCGGCCCCCGGCTCCGTCGCCTCCAGCCGCTTCAGCATTCCCTCCGCCGTCGCCAGCTTCCGCCGCACCTCGGTCTTGCGGCGGGCGAGTTCGTCCCGCCGCTCCCGGAGGTCCTCGAACTGCCGCCCGGCCCGGTCCCGCAGCCCGTCGACGGCCGCGAGCTGACCCCGTACGTCCATCACGGCCGCCGCGGTCCGCCGCCCGACGAGCCGGTCGATCGCGGCCCGCTCCAGACAGCCGTCCGGGTCGGAGTCGAGGGCGAACCGGATCGCCGGGTCGACGGCCCCGGCCCGGTACTGCGCCCCGGCGACGGCGCCGAGGACGGACCGGCTCGCGTTCAGCCGCTCGGTCCGCCGGGCGGTCTCGTCCCGCAGCCGGTCCAGCTCCTCCCGCGCCCGGTCGGTCCGGTCCTTCGCGCCGTTGTACGCCTCGGTGGCGGCCTCCGCCTCCTGGTAGAGCTGGTCGACCCGGGCCTTGATCTGCGCCGGGGTGAGTACGGGGTCGGCGGCGGCGGTCCCGTTGAACGCGGTGGCGGTCGCCGCGCCCGCGAGCGCCAGGGTGGTGGCGGTCCTGGCGGCGGGCCGTACGGCGAACGGGTTCCGCCGGGCCTGCTTCGGTTTGCGGTGCGCTGCCACGAGGGCGTCCACGTCCTTCCCCGGTCGTGCTCGGTGGTGCTCGGCCGCCGTCGGCGGCCGTCTGGGTCATCCGGGGCAGGACGCTAAGCCTGAGGTCACGGCGTAAAGGCGGAATGACGGATTCTGCTCGAAGGTGGCCCTGGAATGAAGCTTTCCGTAAGGGTTACGTCACGCCGGGTATCGATCGCTGTCGGGCTCTGACCGAAGCGATGAACGAGGCATACCCGGCCGAAGGGGGGTGCTACGGCGGTGGCTAGGCTCCGCCGTATGGACGTACTCATCAATGTGTTCGTGGCGCTCCACATCATCGGTATCGCGTCCCTGCTCGGTGGATTCCTCACCCAGATGAAGGCGATGGGCGAGGGCGCCGCCCGCTTCAGCCCCGCGATGCTGCACGGCGCGCTGACGATGCTGGTCACGGGCGTGGCCCTGGTCGGTCTCAACCAGGCGGACGACCAGACGGTCAACAACCTGAAGATCGGCGTCAAGATGGCCGTCCTGGTGGTGATCCTGGCGCTGGTCTACGTGAAGCGCGACGAGGAGCGGGTGGAGAAGCCGGTCTTCGCCGCGGTGGGCGGACTGACGGTCGTGAACATCTTCATCGCGACGCTCTGGACCTGACCGGTCACGCCGGGCCCGCCCGGCCCGGCTCCCCGTTTCGTCACGGCTCCCCGGCCACCGCCCGGCCGTCGCGCGTGCGGTGGCCGTAGCGGCGGTCGTGGCCGTCGTGGCGCGGATTCCGCCGGAGCGGACCCGGGCTGTCAGTGGCCCGGCATAGACTCGGAGAGCGATGAGCAGCCTCTTTGACGAAGACTTCCTGGCCCGCCTCCAGCAGCAGCCGGAGGAGCCGCCTCCGCCGCCCGAGGACCGGGAGGGCCCGGCGGATCACGCCCCCGAGGAGATCCCCGACGGTCTCTTCCAGGGCGACTACGACCTGCCCCCGGACCGTGACGCGTACCACCGCGACGGCGCTCCGCGTACGGTCGTCGACCCGGACGCGCTGCTCGACGGGCTGAACGAACAACAGCGCGCTGCCGTGACGCACACCGGCTCGCCGCTGCTCATCGTCGCGGGTGCGGGCTCCGGCAAGACCCGGGTACTGACCCACCGGATCGCCCATCTGCTGGCCACCCGCCGCGTCCACCCCGGCCAGATACTGGCGATCACCTTCACCAACAAGGCCGCCGGTGAGATGAAGGAGCGGGTCGAGCAGCTGGTCGGCCCCCGGGCCAACGCGATGTGGGTCTCCACCTTCCACAGCGCCTGTGTCCGGATCCTCCGCCGCGAGTCGAAGAAGCTCGGCTTCACCTCCTCCTTCTCGATCTACGACGCCGCCGACTCCAAGCGCCTGATGGCGCTGGTCTGCCGCGATCTCGATCTGGACCCGAAGAAGTTCCCGCCGAAGTCCTTCAGCGCCAAGATCTCCAATCTGAAGAACGAGCTGGTCGACGACGAGTCCTTCGCCGACCGGGCCGCCGATGGTTTCGAGAAGACGCTGGCCGAGGCGTACCGGATGTACCAGTCGCGGCTGCGCGAGGCCAACGCGCTGGACTTCGACGACATCATCATGACCACGGTCCATCTGCTCCAGGCGTTCCCGGATGTCGCCGAGCACTACCAGCGGCGCTTCCGCCATGTCATGGTCGACGAGTACCAGGACACCAACCACGCCCAGTACACCCTGGTCCGGGAGCTGGTGGGGACGGGGCAGGAGGATCTGCCGCCCGCCGAACTGTGCGTGGTCGGCGACGCCGACCAGTCGATCTACGCCTTCCGCGGCGCGACCATCCGCAACATCCTCCAGTTCGAGGAGGACTACCCGGACGCGACCACGATCCTGCTGGAGCAGAACTACCGCTCCACGCAGACGATCCTCTCCGCCGCCAACGCCGTGATCGAGCGGAACGAGAGCCGCCGCCCCAAGAACCTGTGGACCAACGCGGGCGAGGGCGCCCGGATCACCGGCTATGTCGCCGACACCGAACACGACGAGGCCCAGTTCGTCGCCGACGAGATCGACCGGCTCACCGACGCGGGCGACGCCAAGGCGGGCGATGTCGCCGTCTTCTACCGCACCAACGCCCAGTCCCGGGTCTTCGAGGAGATCTTCATCCGGGTCGGGCTGCCGTACAAGGTCGTCGGCGGGGTCCGCTTCTACGAGCGCAAGGAGGTCAGGGACGTCCTGGCCTATCTGCGGGTACTCGCCAACCCCGAGGACAACGTCCCGCTCCGGCGGATCCTCAACGTCCCCAAGCGGGGCATCGGCGAACGGGCCGAGGCGATGATCGACGCCCTGGCGCTCCGGGAGAAGATCACCTTCCCGCAGGCGCTGCGCCGGGTGGACGAGGCGTACGGAATGGCCGCCCGCTCGGCCAACGCCGTCAAGCGGTTCAATGTGCTGATGGAGGAGCTGCGGACGATCGTGGACTCCGGCGCCGGACCCGCCGTTGTCCTGGAAGCCGTCCTGGAACGGACCGGCTATCTCGCCGAACTCCAGGCGTCCACCGATCCGCAAGACGAGACCCGGATCGAGAACCTTCAGGAACTGGCGGCGGTGGCGCTGGAGTTCGAGCAGGCCAGGACCGAGGAGGAGGGCGCGGGCACGCTCGCCGAGTTCCTGGAGCAGGTCGCCCTGGTCGCCGACTCCGACCAGATCCCCGACGAGGACGAGGAGGGCAGCGGGGTCATCACCCTGATGACCCTGCACACCGCGAAGGGCCTGGAGTTCCCGGTGGTCTTCCTCACCGGCATGGAGGACGGCGTCTTCCCGCATATGCGGGCCCTCGGCCAGACCAAGGAACTGGAGGAGGAGCGCCGGCTCGCCTACGTCGGGATCACCCGCGCCCGGGAACGGCTCTACCTCACCCGGGCCTCGATGCGGAGCGCCTGGGGCCAGCCCTCGTACAATCCGCCGTCCCGCTTCCTGGAGGAGATCCCCGGGCAGCATCTGGAGTGGAAGCGGACCGGTCCGATGGGCGCGCCCGCCGGGGCGGTCTCCGGGTCCGGATCCCGGCTGCCGTCGATGCCGTCCGCCCGCGCGGGTTCCCGTACCACCGCCGCCACCGGCTTCGCCACCCGGCGCGGCGGCGCGTCCGAACGGCCGGTGATCGCCCTGGCGATCGGCGACCGGGTCACCCACGACCAGTTCGGCCTCGGGACCGTGGTCGAGGTCAGGGGCGCCGGTTCGGACGCCCAGGCCACGATCGACTTCGGCGACGCCAAGCCCAAGCGGCTGCTGCTGCGGTACGCCCCGGTCGAGAAGCTGTAGGGGGGGCGTGAACGAGGGAACCGGCCCCGCGGGCGGGGCCGGTTCCGGAGTCGTACGCGTCAGAGGGGGTTGAGGCCCTTGCTCTGGAGCCAGGTCAGCGGATTGATGTGGGAGCCGCCGCCGGGCCGGACCTCGAAGTGGAGATGGGGACCGGTGGAGTTGCCGGAGCTACCGGCGTAACCGATCACATCACCGGCCTTCACCTTCCCGGAGCGGACCTTCGCGGACGCCAGATGGCAGTACCAGGTCTCGGTGCCGTCGGGCGCGGTCACAATGACCATATTCCCGTACGCCCCGTTGTACTGGGTCCTGACCACACCGTCGGTCGCGGCCATCACCTCGGCGCCGTAGTCGACCGGGAAGTCGATCCCGGTGTGCAGGGCCATCCAGTTGACCCCGGACTCGCCGTAGTAGGTGCTCAGACCCTTCTGCGCGACCGGCAGGGCGAACTTCGGCCGGAGCGCTTCCTTCCGCTTGGCCTCGGCCTCGCGTTTCTGCCGCTCCGCCTCCTGGCGGGCTTTGAGGTCGATCCGCTCCTGGGTCCGGGACGCCCGGTCGCCGAAGTCCCGGGCCTCCGCGCTGAGCGCGGCGAGCTGGGTGTCCATCCGGTTGTTCGCCGCGACCTGCTCGACGGCGCCCGTATCGGCGGCGGCCAGGGTCGTGGTGTCCGTCTTCTTCTTCGGCTCGGACCCGAGATCGCCCACGGAAGCGGCGGCGATCCCCGCCACGCCCATCACACAGGCGGACGGCACGGCGACGGTCAGCAGCGCCGAACGCTTGGCGGGCGTACGGCGCCGACCGCGGCCACCGCCGCCCGCGCGCCGCACCGGGCGCGGGGTGACGGGCGCGGTACCGGTGATCGTGCCGTACGCGGGGGTGTCGTCCGGGGCCCCGCCGTCGTCGGTGGTGATCTCGCCCAGGTCGTGCCCGTGGCTCTCGTAGTCGACGGCCGGTACCACCGCGGTCTCGTCGACGCCCGGATCGGCCATCAGCGCCGGGTCGAATTCCCGCGTCCCGTAGTCGGGGACACCGGGGGTGCCGAACTCCTGCTCCGGCGCGTACTGCTGGGGGACCAGCGGCAGCGGCTCGGCGACCCCGTCGAGCGAACCGGAGTCGAGCACGGCACCGGCGCCGGTATCGAAACCGGTGTCCGGCGCGGCCGTGTTCCACGCGGTGGCGTCATAGCTGCCCGACTCGAAGACGGGCGCGGCCCACTGGCCGCTTCCGGAGTCGTAGCCGAAGGTGGTCGCCGCGCCCTCGTACGGCGCCGACTGCGCCTCGGGGGCAGCCTGGTTCCAGGCCGAGGCGTCCCACTGGCCGGTGGTGTCGTACGTCGTGTCGTATCCGGCGACGCCCATGACATCCGGGGATCCGTAGTCGCCCGTGCCGTACGACTGGTACTCCCCGGCATAACCGGCGGCAGTCGTCGTCTCATGGGAACCGGTGACCCACTGGGTGGCGTCGTACTGGATGCCGGACTCCGAGCCGGCATCCGGAAGAGCGCCGAAGAGGGGGTCGGTCTCAAAGCCGCCGGTGGGGTATCCGTCGTGGCCGACGTACCCGGCGTGGGCGTGCTGGTCGTTCACCAACTTCTCTCTCGCCTCGGCAGCAGGACCGCTGGAATCCAGGTCATGAAGCACACGGGACCCAGAGGGAAACCAGTGGCGCGACTGTACCCGGCGGTATGCGACGGCGACAATCTTCCACAGGTTTTACGCCGTCAGGAAACGGGCATTCGAGCGCCTTTCGGCGAGGCGTGCACACACCCTTGGCCGTACGTTCGAAATTCGTTCGACAAGGCGTCACTTGGGGTGAGGCTCTGCGGTACACCCCGCCACCGGAGCCGTACCGAAGCGGCGCCGCCGGTCACCCCACCCGGACCGGCTCGCCGGTGACGGTCCCGGGCGCCCCGGGACCCGCCGCCCGGCCGTTGTCCGGCCCCGCCAGCACCTCCCGGATCCGCGCCGCGACGGCCGGATGGACGGGCAGGGCGAGATGGCCGATCCCGGTCACCCGGACGTTCTCCGTCCGCAGATCGGGATGGTCCAGCCGGGCCGTCTCCACCGGAGCCATCAACCGGTCCAGCTCGCTCCAGAAACTGGTGAAACGCGTCCGGCAGCCGGGCGCCGGACGGCGCAGCTCCGCGATCAGCGGCGAGTCCGGCCGCATCTGCCGCACGATGGGATGCGCGCTGGCCAGCGGGGCGACCGAGGTGCCCTCATGCGGGGTACCGAGCGTGACCACATTCCGTACCCGCAGGTCACCGCCGAGACACTGGGCGTAATAACGCGCGATCAGACCGCCCAGACTGTGCCCCACCAGATCCACCCCGTCCCGGCCCGTCCGGGCACACACCTCCTCGACATGGCGGCCCAGCAACTCGGCCGCGACCCGGATATCGCAGGTCAGCGGCGAATAGTTCAGACACTGCAACTCCCGCCAGCCGTGCCGGGCCAGCGAGCGGCGCAACAGGACGAAGACCGAGCGGTTGTCCACGAAGCCGTGCAGCATCAGCACGGGCCTCGGCTCCGCCGCCCCGTCTTCCCTGGACCGCCGGGGCGCGCCCGGCCCGGGCGCCTCCACGGCCGCCCCGCCCACCGGGCCGGAACCCGGGCGCTCATCCGTGAGACCCGAGGGATACAGCACCAGATGCCCGGCCAGGATCGCCAGCTCAAGCGCCGTCGACCGCAACGCGGCGGCGGGCATCCTCGGCTCGCAGAGATCCCACAACTGCCCGAACGTACGACGGCCCGTCGACACCAGGCCGACGGCATCCGGAACCCCGGAAATGAAGGACAGGACCTGCATGGACCCACCTCCGTACGGCACACGGGAGGCGACACCGGCTCCCGTTCGCCCTCACGGCACCGCGCCACACGGTCCGCGCGACCCCGGACGGCTCGGGGAGGCTCGCCGCGCGGGCCCCGGAAGCGGCACCTTCGCGAACGCGCCCGCACGGAAAGCCGAAGGGCCCCCGAAGCGGGTACGCCACGAGTCGAACTGGTCCCACATGTGATTTCCCCCTCCAGATCCACCGCGAAACGGCCCCGTGCGGGATGCTGGGGATAACGATCGTTCACTCGGTGGCGCAGGCAGGGTGTGGAGGCAGAAATGGGTGTGACCGGTCCGATCCGGGTAGTAGTGGCCAAACCGGGCCTCGACGGCCACGACAGGGGTGCGAAGGTGATCGCACGGGCCCTCCGGGACGCCGGAATGGAGGTCATCTACACCGGCCTCCACCAGACCCCCGAACAGATCGTCGACACCGCGATCCAGGAAGACGCCGACGCGATCGGCCTCTCCATCCTCTCCGGCGCCCACAACACCCTCTTCGCCCGTGTCCTCGAACTCCTCAAGGAACGGGACGCGGAAGACATCCGGGTCTTCGGCGGCGGCATCATCCCCGAAGCGGATATCGCTCCGCTGAAGGAGCAGGGGGTGGCGGAGATCTTCACCCCCGGCGCGACGACGACGTCCATCGTCGACTGGGTCACCACGACATTCCGCACCGCGACGCCCTGACGTTGTTCCCGGTCTGCGGCCCGCCTGTGGCTTGTCGCGCAGTTCCGCCGCCTATGCCTTCGGTGCTGGGGGCCCCAGCGCCTCGGCCCTCCGGCTGAGGCCCACAACCCCGGGCCGCGCCCGGCGGCCTGCTGTTGTTCGCGGCCCGCGGACCGTGCGTGGCTGGTCGCGCAGTTCCCCGCGCCCCTGGCCCCTTCCGCCGAGCCGCCTTCGGGAAGGGGGCGCCCTCCGGGCGGGGGTGGATAGTGCCTCCTCCGGAGGAGTTCCGGCCGCACCACCGTCGTGGCTGGTCGCGCAGTTCCCCGCGCCCCTAAATGCTCTCCCCAGCGCCGGTCCTCAAATGGATCCCGGCCCTGGGAGAAAGGGCTGGGTCCTTTCCTATGGGTCCCGGCCCCGGGATGAGGGGCGGGGACCGTTCCAAGGCCGTTCAGGAGGGCGACCAGGGGCGCGGGGAACTGCGCGACCAGCCAGCCACCCAGGCGCGGGTGGACCGACAACACCAGGTCGCACCCTTCCCCTCCCCCGGGACGGGCTCCGGCCCCGGGGGACATGTCCGGTCGGCGTGGTCGGGGGGTGCAGGGTCGCCCCCGCAACGGGCGGCGGAAAAGAAACGGGTCTGCCTCTCAGGAAACCCCACTTCCGCCGTCCGTGAGGAGGTGAGCCCGGAGGCCACCGACCCTCCCGACGCTGAACAAGACCGCCCGCATACCGCTGGAGTGACGGTCACATCTTCAACAGCCCCTTGGGGGTCCCCCCAAAGGCAGCTTTGGGGGAGGCTGAGGCGCGAACACCCCGCACGCCGCGAGGAACCCCCACACCAGGCGGGACGCGCCCGTCACCCCAGGAGCTCCCGGTGCATCGCCTCGCGGAGCCGCAGCGTCGAGACCAATCGGTGGAACGCTTCCGACCAGTACGTGCCCGCGCCCGGTGACGATGTCTCCGTTTCCTCGGGGGGCGCGGTGAGGAGGTCCAGGCGGGATGCTTCCGCCGGGTCGAGGCAGCGTTCCGCGAGGCCCATCACGCCGCTGAAGCTCCAGGGGTAGCTACCGGCTTCGCGGGCGATCTCCAGTGCGTCGACGACGGCGTGTCCGAGAGGTTCGGCCCAGGGGACGGCGCAGACGCCGAGGAGTTGGAACGCGTCGGAGAGGCCGTGCGCGGAGACGAATGCGGCGGCCCATCGGGCTCGCTCGTCCGGGGGGAGGATGTTGAGGAGTTTGGCGCGTTCGGAGAGGGAGGCGGTGCCGGGCCCGGTCTCGGGGGATGCGGCGGGGGCGCCGAGGAGCGCCCGGGCCCATTCCGCGTCGCGCTGGCGGACGGCGGCGCGGCACCAGGCGGTGTGGAGTTCGTCGGCCCAGCCGTCGGCGACGGTGAGGGTGACGATCTCGCCCGGCGCGCGGCCGTCGAGGATCCGGCTCCAGACGTCGAGCGGGGCGGATTCGACGATTTGGCTCAGCCACCAGGCTCGTTTGCCGCGTCCGGTCGGCGGGTTGGGGGCGACGCCGTCGCGCTGCATGCCGGTGTCGCATTCCCGGGGGGCGTCGACGGTGATGGTGTCGGGCGCGGTGCCGGGCCGTACGCAGGCGGCGGCGCGGGTGGCCATCCGTTCCGCGAACGCGGACCGGGGCAGGGCGGAGAGGAGTTCGGCCGCGGCGGCGCGGACGTTGCGGCTGCGGTCGCCGAGGGTGTGTTCGAGGAAGTTCTCGTCGTTGTCGGAGAGCCCGGTCCGCAGGGTGTCGAGGAACATGAGCCGGTCCTCGGCGCGTTCGGTGCGCCAGGTGCCGGTGAGGTGGGCGAGGGCTCGGGCGGGGGCCACGGTGCGGATGGATTCCAGCAGGGCGACGCGTTCGGCGAACAGGCCCTCTTCCCAGAGTTGCTGCACGGCGTTGGCGTCGTCGGCGGCGGGGAGGAGGACGCTGCCGCCGACCGCGCCCCGCAGGGCGTATTTCCAGTCGGGGTTGAACCGGGCGAGCCACAGTCCGCGGGCTCCGGCGAAGGTCAGGGTCTGGGGGCGGAGGTCGGCCCGGGCGCGGGCGGCGTCGAGGAGGGCGGGCAGCAGGGGGGCGGGGGCCCGGTAGCCGTGTTCGTTGGCGGCGGCGAGCCATTGGGGCAGCAGTTCGGTGAGGTCGGGCGCGGCGCCTCGGCGGCCTCCTGCGGCGGGGGCGGCCCGGTCGGTGAGGAACTGGCGGAGTCGGCGGTGGGCGGCCGGGGGCAGCTCGGGCCGGTCGTCGGCGGGTGCGGGGTCGGGCCGGGGCGCGGCTGTGGCGGGCCGGAGTCCGGCCCGGCGGCGGACGGTGTGGACCGCCGCGGCGTCGAGTAGCGCGGTGGGCGCGTCTTTGCCCGGGGTCAGGGTGGATGGGGGCGGCTCCCGCCGGTCCGTGCCGAGCAGGGCCGCGGTGACCAGGTCTTCCCACGGGGCGGGGCCCGTGGTGTCGGTGTTGCGCTGCGACATGGTGGTGAGGGCCTTTTCTCCCGAGGACGGGTGGTGTGTGGTGTGCCGGGCCGCTCGCTCAAGGACGCCTCGGAGGGCATGGACGCCACCTTCGACGACATCGAGGCC